>JAENWK010000007.1 GCA_016650045.1 Eubacteriaceae bacterium
CCAACATTTCGCCAGCTTCATCAATTACACGCACTTCGCGATCACGGATCTCATTGTTAATTTCGTGTTGAACATCTTTGCTAATAATATTATACCTCCATATAAAAAAATTGCAGGTAGAAACACTCCACCTGCAAAAAAATACTCACGAACATTGTTCATTTATATTTACCTATCTCCATAAGAAATGAGGTGAGAAGTGTGTTGCCTCTACTTTGTTACTCGACTATTATACGTCCTGTGTGTTCACTTGTCAACTGTTTTTATTTTTTCATTACCGATTGTTTTAAAACAATTGTCATTAATCGGATTTTTCAATCAAGAGTTAATGATTTCGTCTTTATTTTTTCAATGAGTTTTTCTTTTAAATCGTCCAGACTGATTAATCCTGTATCGCCGGTATCGCGCATTCGCAGAGCAAGATCGCCGCCTTCGGCTTCTTTATCTCCGACAACCAGCATGTAAGGAATTTTTTGCATTTGGGCATCACGTATGCGATAACCTAACTTTTCATCGCGATAATCACAGCTGGCCCGAACGCCGATTTCTTTTAATTCATTGGCGACGCTTTGAGCAAAATCATGATGGACATCAGCTACCGGAATAACTATGACCTGTATCGGAGCTAACCACACAGGGAATTTCCCGCCAAAATGCTCAATAAGAATACCAAAGAAACGTTCAATACTGCCTAGAATGGTACGATGAATAATCGCCGGACGATGTTTTTCTCCGTCAGAACCAATATAATTCAAGTCAAAGAGTTCCGGCATTTGGAAATCTAATTGAATAGTTCCACATTGCCAGGTACGTCCCAGACTATCTTCCAAATGGAAGTCGATTTTCGGACCATAAAAAGCCCCATCCCCGGGATTCAATCGATAATCAATACCTTTTGTCACTAAAGCATCCCGCAAAGCGTCGGTGGCTGTTTCCCAATCTTCATCGGAACCAATGGAATTTTCAGGTTTTGTGGACAATTCAACTCGGTAAGTAAATCCGAAGATTTTATAAACATCATCGGCAAGATCAATGACCTTAATAACTTCTTCTTTGATTTGATCAGGGGTCATAAAAATATGAGCATCATCCTGGGTGAAATTACGAACCCGCATAAGCCCGTGCAGTGCCCCATGAAGTTCATGGCGATGGACTGAGCCTAATTCTCCCATGCGTAGTGGTAAATCTCGGTAGGAATGCCCCTTGCGTTTGTAAATAAGCATACCTCCGGGACAGTTCATGGGTTTAATGGCATATTCACAGTCATCAATTTCAGTGAAATACATATTTTCTTTATAATGGTCCCAATGTCCAGAGCGTTTCCAAAGTTCGGAATTGAGCATCATCGGCGTTCTTATTTCTTCATAGCCCCGACGCTGATGTTCTTCCCGCCAGAAGTTTTCCAGCTCATTTCGAATAATCATGCCCTTGGGATGGAAGAATGGAAAACCGGGGCCTTCTTCATGTAATGAGAATAAATCAAGCTCTTTTCCAAGCTTACGATGATCCCTTTTTTTAGCTTCTTCCAGGAGCTCTAAATAATCGGTTAATTGGCTTTTTTTAGGAAAGGTAATCCCATAAATACGCTGGAGCATTTTATTTTTTTCATCGCCATGCCAATAGGCGCCAGCCAGACTCATGAGCTTAATGGCTTTAATGGATTTTAAATCACTGATATGAGGTCCGGCACAAAGATCAGAGAATTCTCCCTGGGTATAGAAGCTGATAATCGCATCTTCGGGAAGGTTTTCAATGAGCTCTTCCTTATATATTTCTCCTTCTTTTGTAACCTTTGCCAAGGCATCGGAACGGCTCATTTCAGAGCGCTCAATCACGAAGCCTTCTTTAACTATTTTCGCCATTTCTTTTTCAATTTTTTCCATGATTTCAGGGGTGACGATAACATCCATATCAATATCATAGTAGAAACCCCGATCAATGGCAGGCCCAATGGCAAGCAATGCCTGGGGATAGAGACGTTTAACAGCCTGGGCCAGTAAATGGGAGCCGGTATGCCAAAATGCATGCTTTCCCCCCTCATCTTCAAATTTTAAAAGATTCAGTGTTGAATCTTCTGAAATGGGTTGGCAAATATCAACCAGGTTTCCGTTAAGTTCGCCGGCTAAGGTGACTTTTGCCAAACCGGGGCTAATATCTTTTGCAACTTCTAACACCGTAATGCCTGGTTCATAGGATTTTACAGTGCCATCCTTGAGAGTAATATCAATCATTGTGTTCTCCTTTTGAATAATTTTAAATAAAAAAAGTCCCTCTGTAAAAACAAAGGGACGACAATACGCGGTTCCACCCAATTTGATCCACGTTTACGAGGATCCACTTAAGTACTGTATAACGGTCAGCGCCGAAGAACCCTACTGATTTCAGGCCTTAACTCCAAGGGGGTTTTCAATTATCTTTCTTATAAGCAATTCCAGCCAGGTTGCTTATTCTCTGTTAAACGTTAATAATTTACTCGTCCTTATCATCATCTATTTCTATTAGATTCAGTATACCCTTTATATAATAAAGAATCAATACTTTTTAGCAAAAATCCTGGTGAATACAAACAGACTTTCCCTGATGAAAAATAACCAGGGAATGTTGGTTATCCGAATCAAGGTGTTGGCCTTGAATATATCTAATCCAGGTACTTGAAAACCCCTGAATTTTCACTTGGGTGTAAATTTTCTTGGGCGGGGTATTAATAAACTCAGGCAAATACTCAGCAACATGGTTTGGATCTTTGAGAAAATCGAAGATCCACTCTTTATCCGGAGAGGTATCCCTAAAGAAAGGAGGAAGATGTCCCGTGCCAAGGAGGAGATAGTCAAATTTAATGGCTTCTTCCATTAACCCTTCTCCATCAAAGCTTTTGAGAAAATCATGAAGTATAGCATAAAGCTGTTCCTTGGATTTTCCCAGATCATAATAACCCTGGGTGGTCCAATACTCAGAAAACTGCTCAAAAAAATCAAAAGGTGAGTGAAAAAGGTTTGATTCAAAGAGATAACTTAGGGACTTTTTAAATCCACCGCTATTGAAATAGCGATCAACCAAAACTTCAATCTGACGCAGCCCATAAAGTTCCCCACTTTTAATGTATTTATTTGAAATAATCTCATAGGGCGGGAAACTGGCATAGAAATAGCCATGAACCTCCCCTTCACTTCTGATACGGGTTCCCTTCAGACACTTGAGAAACCCCAATTGAAGCATATCCGGCTTTAATGCTATAATCTGGTTAAAGGATGTTTTAAAGACCTCATAGGTCTCATAGGGCAGTCCGGCAATGAGATCCAGATGAAGGTGGATATTTTCATAAGATAGGATCTTTTGAACGTTTTCTTCCAATTGGGTGAGATTGGTTTGTCTCCCAATGGCTTTTAGGGTGTTTAAATCCGTACTTTGAACACCAATTTCAAATTGAATTAAACCGGGTTGCGCTTTTTTAAGCAAATCAATGAGTTCTTCATCCAACTGGTCCCCGGTCATTTCAAAATGGAAATTCGTTTTCCCCCCGGCTTCAATAAGATGACTAAAAATGGCCTTGGCCCGTTTAATGTCAAAGTTAAAGGTCCGATCAACCAGCTTTACCTGTTTCATTCCAGCAGCGATGAAAAAATCCAGATCCTTAAAAACCTGAGCCAAAGACTTGGTGCGTACCCCCTGGTTTGTGGAAGACAGGCAATATGAGCAGTGGTAAGGACAGCCACGCATGGTTTCATAATAAATGATTTTATCCTTGAGTTTAAAACATTCTTTAGTTGAATATGGAAAATTGAGTGTTTCCAGATTCATAGCCTGTTCAGCAGGGCCATGTTCAATTTGCTTCCCGCTTGTTCTAAACCAAAGTCCCGGAATATTTTCAAAAGCTCGGGGATCGTCTTTGGATGCCAGTAGCATTTCCAGGGATTTCTCCCCTTCCCCGGCAATAATACAATCTAAGAAGTCATGGGCTTTTAAACATTCTGCTGAATCAAAACTCACCTCGGGACCGCCTAAAATTATGGTTGCTTCAGGCCGGGATTTTTTAAGGATTTCAGTAACTTTAAGCACTAATTCCATATTCCAGATATAACAGGAAAAGCCAAAAGTTAAACAATTCATTGCCAGACAATGCTCGACCATGCGGTGAATGGAATCGTTAATGGAGATTTCAATGATGTCAACCTCATAGTCACAGAGCTGGGCTTTGAGAGACCGCACAGCCAGGTTGGTATGAATATATTTTGCATTAATAGCAACCAAAACGAGATCTTTCATAAATAACCTCCAAAATAAAAAAATGGGATGTCCCAGGACATCCCTCAAACGGAAACAAGACAGCGTGTCATTATGTAATGCATATCCCCTGTAGGGGCGGGTAGTACCCGCCCGAAACGTCATGAGAAATCCAACGATTATATTTAGGCTCAACGTTTGCGGGCGATTAATAATCGCCCCTTGCGAATGCGGAAACAAACGCCCCACAACGAATGCCAAAACAGGCGCCCTACAACGATGTGCTACACGTTAAATCTGAAAAAGGTAACATCCCCATCGACCATAACGTAATCCTTGCCTTCGATACGGGTAACCCCTAATTCTTTAGCTTTTACATCCGAGCCAGCTTCGATCAACTGATCGTAGCTGGTAATTTCTGCCCGGATAAACCCACGTTCAATATCACTGTGAATTTTGCCGGCAGCCTGGGGAGCTTTGGTACCGGCAGTCACCGTCCAGGCACGACACTCATCAGGACCTGCGGTTAAAAAGGTCACAAGACCTAAAAGTTTATAGCCCACACTGATCACCTGATCGAGACCTGATGCTTCCAAACCTAAATCGGCTAAAAACTCTGCTTTTTCTTCATCATCAAACTGGGCAATTTCTTCTTCAATTTTTGCGGATATTTTAATAATATCCTTATGGTTCCCAGAATAGTTTTCAAAAATAGCGGCTTTAAGGCGTTTCACCATGTCATTGTCTTCATGAAGATCGTCTTCTGAAACATTGGCAATGTAAAGCACCGGTTTGATAGATATTAACTGTATAGTATTGATGAATTCCCATTCTTCAGGCGTAAAGTCATCATCATTTGGCATTTTGCCGCTTTCGAGAAGTTCTCGAAGTCGCATAGCAATTTCCACATTTGTTTTTTCCTGAATATTGGTTTTTGCCAGTTTTTTGTTTTTCTCAATCCGACGATCCAGCATTTCAAGATCAGCGAAAATGAGCTCAAGGTTAATGGTTTCAAGATCATCGATGGGATCAATCTTACCTTCAACATGCACCACATTTTCATCTTCAAAGCAACGGACCACATGTACGATGGCATCTACTTCCCGGATATGGGACAAAAACTTATTCCCAAGACCTTCTCCTTTACTGGCACCACGCACAAGACCGGCAATATCCACAAATTCAATGGTGGTTGGAACGACCTTTTTTGAGGTGTACATTTTATCTAAAACCGCTAATCGAGGATCGGGAACCGAAACGATTCCAATATTTGGGTCAATGGTACAAAAGGGATAATTGGCAGACTCTGCTCCAGCTTTTGTGAGTGCGTTAAAAATAGTACTCTTTCCTACGTTGGGCAGGCCGACGATTCCAATTTTCATAAATGTCCTCTTTCTATATTATAATTCTTTGTTTTACAGTTGTGGTTGGAAGGCCGGTCATGGTACTGGCGGTAAATCAGCTGATTGCAAAAGTAATCCCTGCGGATACTATTTCCAGCCCAATAACAAGCATCGCGGTCTTTCGATAGGAAACACCATAAACCACACTAAGTCCGATAATGGTAATAAAAAGTTTCCGGATAATCAAAACTTCACCAGAGGTTGGCGGAACAAGTCCTCCCAGAACGTTTAAAAAGGTGGATTTTCCAGACCCCGAAGGACCAAGAAGCGCCACCATTTCACCTTGTTCAATGTTAAGGTTAATCCCTTTGAGTATGCTGATACTATTTTTACCTAATTTAAAATCTTTGCGCAAGTTTTCTACTTTAATAAAAATTGAAATCTACCCACTTCAATCGGATTAAACAAAAATCTATCGGATGACGATACCATCTTCCCAGAGTTTTTCCAGGTTATATAAGCCCCGTTCTTCCTCATGGAAGATATGAACAATAACATCATAATAATCTAAGAGAATCCAACGACCTTCTCTTTGTCCTTCAACGCCTTTGGGAAATATTTCCAGTAGTTTGGCTTCATCTTCAATATTATCAGCAATGGCCTTGACTTGACGCTCTGAGCTACCGCTGGCAATAACAAAATAATTGGCAATGCTCGTTAATTCTGTGACATTTATGCTTTGGATATCAGTTCCGCTTTTTGCTTCAATCCAACCTTCAACTTTTTTTGCAAATTCTTCAGGATTAATAATAATCACTCGCTTTCTATTTATTTTTTTTTAGTTCTTTAATAATTAAATCGTTTCTAGCTGTAACCGTTTGTTTATGAATCAGAGAGTTAATCGATGAAACATAACGAATGGTGTTTGTGAGAGCCATGATGGTGGCTTTATCCAAGTCTTCAAAGGCAATGCTGCGAAGCTTATCAACACCGGGATAAGTTCGGCTTGGTTCAATAAAATCCGCCAGATAAATAATCTTTTCCAGCTTGGACATATGCTCACGTCCGGTGGTATGATAGTGAATGGCATTGAGTACTTTTTTATCCGTGACACCATAAGTTTTTTCAGCAACAACAGCGCCTACAGGTCCATGGAGGAGTTGTGGCTCCAGTCGCGTAACAGGATCTATTTTCATATCGTTGGCTTTTGCATAAGCAAGAAGTTCCTCACATGAAAAGTTTTTCGCACAATCATGCAACAATGCCGCCAAAGAAGCCTTATCCACATCAGCATGATACCTCAGTGCCAGACTTTCTGCGATTTTCACAACATTCATGGTGTGCTCATAACGATTTTTAGTTAATGCTTTCTTGAGTTTTACGTCAATGGTTTTATTCATTTTCACTCTCTGTTTCTTTGTTGGGAAGATACAGTTTTTCTTTATATATATATTTCTCAACGGCTTTAGGCAGTAAATATCTGATGGAGTACCCGTTTTTGATCCGGGAACGAATGTCTGAAGAAGCAATGTCCATTTCCGTTGCATACAATTTAAAAATCGATGCTTCGTAAATTTCCTGGAGCTCCTGGATTCGGGTATCTAATTTTTCATGGCTGTATCCCGGCCGGAAAGTTGTAATAAACTTCACTGATTTTAAAAGCTCAGGAGCGCCTTTCCACAGGGTGATTTCGAACATTAGATCGGCACCGGTAATAAAATAAAAATCGCCTTCTGGACAGCTTCTTTTTATTTTTTCAATGGTGTCAATGGTATATGTAATGCCCGTTTGATCAATCTCATGGGTCATTACTTCAAATTGCGCATTATCTTCAATGGCCAATTCCACCATTTTCAAACGATGCTCCCTGGAAATATCGTCCTGGGCTACTTTAAAAGGATTATTCCCGGCAGGAATAAATATAACACTGTCCAGCTCAAATTGATCCCGTGCTGACTCAGCCAGAAGCAGATGTCCGGTATGTATGGGATTAAAGCTCCCTCCAAGGAGACCGATTTTTTCCTTCATTTCTACCCTTTACCTATTTAATTCTCAAACTTTATTGGAGTACCCAAGGTTCTTCTTTTCTTGACTTTTTTAATGACTTTTTTGTTTTTTGAGGGTACTTCAATTTTAGTTTTTAATAAGTTCTTCTTATATAAAATAAACTTATTCCCGATGGTACATACTATGTCTGATTTTGTGGAAGCTGCTAATTCCCGGGCAACATCATCCACGTTGGCCAATGAATTGTTTTGCACTTTTCCTTTAATGAGTTCCCGAGCAATAATGGCGTCTCTGGTTTGAACAACAACCTGAGGAGTAACACCATCCTTACCAATAAAAATGATATCAGGAATTTCACTGGCAAGCTTTTTCAAATGGCTTCTTTGTTTACTTGTTAACATTTTTTCTCTACTTTCTTTTGTGATATTATAACATAAATTAAGGGGTTGATCTATTTAAAATATTCAAACTCAACTTCATGCAATCGAACATAATCTTCATCTTTAATGCCCATGGCTTCAAGTTCAACAAAAACCCCTTTATCTTTTAAAACTTTCTGGAAGAATCCAATGGAATCAAGATCTTCAAAGTTAACCGAGTTAATGAGACGTTCTAAAAATGCACCTTCAACCACAAACACATTATCAATTTTTTCGATGGTAAATTGATTTTCTTTAAATTCAGGGGTATAAAGGGTTTCATCCACAGCTTCGATATCAAAGATGGGTTCTACTTCGCCAATTTCATCCAGCAATAGTACGACCCGGCTCATGAGTTTATCCAATCCCAGTCCGGTAACCGCAGAAATAATAAAGACTTCATAGCCAAGGGCTTCAAGCTTTGTTTTTAAAACTTCTACATCTTCAAGATCAGGCAAAAGATCAACTTTATTCAGGACAACAATTTGTACCCGTTGGGCCAGTTTTTTATTGTATTTTTCAAGTTCATAATTAATGGCGTTAAAGTCTTCTAAAGGGTCACGTCCTTCGCTGCCCGATGCATCCAAAAGATGGACAAGAAGCTTGGTCCGCTCCACGTGTCTTAGGAATTGATCCCCAAGGCCGGTGCCTTCATGGGCGCCTTCAATAAGACCTGGAATATCAGCAATGACAAATGTTTTATAATCACGCCACTCAACCACTCCGAGATTGGGAATCAGGGTGGTGAAATGGTAATTCGCAATTTTAGGTCGAGCCTTGGTAACAACGGAAAGCAGTGTAGATTTCCCGACGTTTGGAAAACCAATAAGCCCTACATCCGCCAAAAGTTTAAGTTCGAGAATAACGGTTTTTTCTTCTCCCTTAATACCCCCTTGGGCAAATCGAGGGGCTTGTCGTGTTGGTGTTGCAAAGTCCATGTTTCCACGACCGCCCCGTCCGCCTTGAGCCACTGTAAATTTTTGTCCATCTTTGGATAAATCACAAAGGACTTGTCCGGTTTCTTTATCTTTCACAATGGTTCCAACCGGGACTTTAATGATCAAATCACTGCCGCTTTTTCCGGCGGATCGACCACCGGTTCCCATTTCTCCACTGTCTGCTTTGTGTTTTCTTTTATATTTAAATTCCATTAGTGTACGATAGCCCTGATCTGCCATGAAGACAATATTACCGCCATGACCGCCATGACCGCCATCCGGCCCACCCATGGGAACATATTTTTCCCGACGGAAACTTACGCCGCCATGGCCGCCATTACCTGCTATAAGAATAATCTCTGCTTTATCTATAAACATTAGTTGCACCTCACTTTTTTTAGGTTATCTACCCTAATATAACAAAAAATAAAACCCCTTATCAGTCAGAAAACATAATAAGAGGTTTTATCAGATGTATTATTTTGTCACTGGGAAACTAAATGGCTACCCTTGGATAAATACTTACTTGTTTTTTATCTCTGCCTTTACGTTCGAAACGTACAATGCCGTCTTCTAACGCAAATAAAGTATCATCGCTGCCTTTACCAACATTGGTGCCAGGATGAATCTTTGTTCCTCTTTGTCGAACGAGAATATTACCGGCAAGAACGAACTGACCGTCTCCTCTTTTAGTACCAAGACGTTTTGCTTCACTGTCTCGACCATTTCTTGAACTACCAACCCCTTTTTTATGGGCAAATAGTTGAAGGTTCATTTTAAACATAACGCTCACCTCCTATTTTTTTTCTTCTTTTATTTGTATATAATCTCCATAGGCTTCCTTGATCCCCTGGATTCCCAGTTGATAGGTTGCTATTAATGTATCAGTTTTGATTGTTTGCAATTCGTTGGAAGTCTTTGGAATGGTAAAATGTGTGTAACCATCTTTTACCGACGCGCAAAGATCTTTGCGACCGACGATTTCCGTAAGGCCATTAAGAATACTAATGGTTAAAACAGAAACGGCTGCACAAATAATATCTTCTCCCTCATCTGCAAAACCAGCATGTCCCGATACGGTTATTTCATCAATTTCATTGTTCCTAATTAAAAATTTAACTGAAATCATTGGATGTCCTAAGCTTGAATACTTGTGATTTTAACTTTCATAAATGGTTGACGATGTCCTTGTTTCTTACGGTAATCTTTTTTAGCTTTATACTTGTAAATAATAATTTTTGGTCCTTTAGCAACCAAAAGAATTTCAGCTTTTACAACAGCATTTTCAATGATTGGAGTTCCAATAATCATTTCGCCGTCTTTGTTAATCGCTAAAACATCAGTAAAAGAAATTTCTGTAACATTGTCTTCTTTGAAATTGATTTTTTCAATTTCGATCACATCATTTTCTTGAACACGGTATTGTTTACCACCTGTTTTAATAATTGCATACATATTCTACACCTCCTCATTCCAGACTCGCCACAAAAGGTGCTTTCGACTTAAAACCTTTTATGTGCGGCTACATAACTTTATAAATGATACCATGAATAACCAGCCTTGTCAATTAAAATAAAAATGATAGCATTTTACCAAGAATTGGATATAATAGGAAATAAAGATTTCAAATCAGGAGCGTAAAATGACGAAAATTAAAACATCCCATCGAATAATATCCCTGATAAGCACAGTTTTCATACTGGCTGCAATAGGTGGTGTCGTTTATTATTTCTATCCCCAAATTATGAAAACTTTTCAAAAACAGACGATTATCGACATTTCCCAGGGAGAAGTTACCAAAAATACGGATACCATTGATTTTGAGGGGCTCAAAGCCATAAATCCTGAAACCGTTGGCTGGGTTTCAATCAAAGGCACTCCCCTGGATTATCCGGTGGTTCAAACTGACAATAATGACTACTATCTCCACCATAATTTTGAAAAGAATTCAGCCATTGAAGGCACGGTTTTTCTGGATACTGTGTGTACAAAGACAACGGCTCGTAATGACATTCTCTACGGCCATTATATGAGAGATGAATCCATGTTTGGCGTCTTGTGGCAGTATCAGAATGAGGCATATTTTAAAGACCATCCTTTGATTCAATATGATCGGCCCGGTGATCCCGGACAATGGGAAATATTTTCGGTATATATCACAGATGCGGATTACGATTATCGCCAACCTGAATTTGCAAATGACGATGACTTTCTCAGTTATATGAACCGGGTAAAAGATCGTTCCATTTATGATACCGGAGTTGTGCTTAACCCCACCGACAGTGTTCTAACCCTTTCAACCTGCATTTATACCTTTGATAATGCCCGTTTAGCCATCCATGCCCGAAAAATTAATCGGGTAGGGGGACTAATGGCAGTATAATATTAAAAACAAAAATGAAAAGGAGAGAAAAAAATGGTTTTTGTTATTACACCACTTATTGTTATTGTTATTGGTATTGCAGTATTCATAGCCGGTATTCGAATTGTAAGACCTACAACCCGAGGATTGATTGAAACATTGGGAAGATATTCAAAATATGCTGAGCCTGGTTTTCACTGGATTATTCCCTTGGCTCAGAGAATATTTGTTGTGAATATCACTGAGCAAATGTTTAATGCAGAACCGCAGGTCATCATCACCAATGATAATCTGAATGCAACCGTGGATGCCCAGGTTTATTTTAGAGTTAAATCTGATGAAGAAAGTGTTAAAAATTCTGTTTACAACGTCAATAATTATAAAGTACAGATTGTGAATCTTGCCAGAACTACCCTTCGTAATATTATTGGAACGCTGACCTTGAAATCCGCCAACAGCGAAAGAAGCCGTATCAATACAGATTTACTTAAAACACTGAAGGAAGAAACAGATAAATGGGGGATTGATATTGTACGAACTGAATTAAGAGAAATAGATCCACCACAAGACGTTCAGGAAACCATGAACAAAGTCGTTAAAGCGGAAAATGAAAAAGTAGCCGCCATTGATTTTGCCACAGCTGCAGAAACAACGGCAGATGGAATTAAGCGAGCTGAAATCAAAAAAGCTGAAGGTATCAGGCAAGCGAGAATTCTTGCAGCCGAAGGTGAAGCCCAGGCCATTAAACTTGTCAACGAAGCAGCTGAATTATACTTCATCGGGAATGCTCAACTTTTAAGACAGTTACAAGCCACCGAAACTGCACTTATGAACAATGCTAAAATTGTGGTTCCATCCAATACCCAATTAATAAACGTCATTGGAGAAATGGCTGGAATACTGCCCATTGACAGCCAAAAAAAGAAGTAACGAATGAGAATATGAAAATTCAATAATAACAAGAATCACAGTAGCAAATAATAATGAGTGAATGAAGTTAAGTACCACAAGTAAAAGTGAAGCCATGTTTTGTGCCTTTGAACCAAGTCATTGTATTGATGAAATAAAAGGTTGTCTCTGTGCAGATTGCGAAATGTTCAGGGTTAATGGCATGTATTCGGAATTTTATTTTTCACCAAAAAATAACAAAAAGGAGAAAATGTCATCCTCCTTTTTGTTTCTAAATATAGGTACCACCATAATTTGCTCAAACCAAAGCCAATTCGGCTAATAGTAAGATAAACCAAAATTTACTTGGCACGCACTCTAAGTGATCATAGAACACGGCTTTAGGCCAGTGTTTTTTTATAGTCTATAAATTCATCATATGTAGATAACCGATCCAGGGTACCTTCTTCACGTACTTCAATGATTCGGTTGGCCACAGTTTGCATGAACTGGTGATCATGGCTGGCGAAAAGAAGAATCCCCTTAAATTCCATGAGCCCGTTGTTAACTGCGGTAATGGATTCAAGATCCAAATGGTTGGTTGGTTGATCCATAACCAAAACGTTAGATTCATTCATCATCATTTTAGACAGCATGCAACGAACCCGCTCCCCTCCGGATAAAACCTGTACTTCTTTATAAATATCATCTCCTGAAAAAAGCATTCGTCCGAGGAATCCACGAATATAAGTCTCAGTAATTTCTTCGGTATATTGTTGTATCCATTCGCATACATTCAGTGTGCAGTCGTTGAAAAATTCACCGTTATCCTTTGGAAAATAGGATTGACCGGTACTCACGCCCCACTTAAAGCTGCCTTCATCAGGTTCAATTTCTTCCATGAGAATTTTAAATAACGTCGTCATGGCGATTTCATTGTCAGAAACGAAAGCAATTTTATCTTCCTTACTTACCCGAAAGCTAACATTATTTAAAACCTTGACCCCATCAATGGTTTTGGATAAATGTTCAACACTGAGAATTTCTTTACCGGGTTCGCGATCAATTTGAAAGCCTACCCATGGGTATTTTCGTGAAGACGACGGCATATCTTCAATGTTTAGTTTATCAAGCATTTTCTTACGAGAAGTTGCCTGTTTTGATTTCGATTTATTCGCTGAAAAACGGGCAATAAAGTTTTGAAGTTCTTTGGCTTTGTCTTCGCTCTTTTTGTTTTGATCCTTAAGCAATCGTTGAATCAACTGACTGGATTCATACCAGAAATCATAATTCCCGACGTAAACTTTTATTTTATTATAGTCAATATCCACAATATGGGTACAGACATTATTTAGGAAGTAACGATCATGGGAAACCACAATCACTGTACCTTCATAATCCATAAGAAAATCTTCTAACCAAAGCACTGCCTGAATATCCAAATGGTTGGTAGGTTCATCAAGAAGGATGATTTCTGGTTTGCCAAACAAGGCTTGAGCCAATAAAACCTTTACCTTTTCATTTCCATTAAGTACATTCATGGTATTATCCAAAATATCAGCACTCAAACCTAATCCCTGGATAATCCGGGAAGCATCGGATTCCGCTTCCCAGCCTCCCATTTCGGCAAATTCCCCTTCAAGCTCTCCGGCTTTAATGCCATCGGCATCGGAAAAATCTTCCTTCATATATAATGCATCTTTTTCTTTCATAATGGCATATAATCGCTGGTTTCCCATCATAATCGTATCAAGTACCGAGAATTCATCATAGGCATAATGATCCTGTTTTAGTACTGACATCCGAATGTGTTCTGGGATAAACACATCTCCTGTCGATGGCTCAATTTCTCCAGATAATATATTTAAAAAGGTCGTCTTACCTGCGCCGTTAGCACCTATTATTCCATAGCAATTTCCTGGAATAAACTTTATATTAACGTTGGAAAAAAGATTTGTCCCGCTAAAATTCAAACTTAGATCTGAAACTGTAATCATTTATTATTAGTCCTCCATTGTATTTATAGTCATAAAGAAAAGGCCATCGTCAGTTTCTTCGCTGATAATGAACCTAGACTTTAATACATATAATTATACACTTTATTTCATTTAATTTCCAGTGTTATTCTTAAATACTTAAATATTATTTAACTATGTAACGTCCATTCATCCGATGCCCAATCTTTTTGAGTCCGGTTCGCTTTAAAAATTGTACATTCTCAAAAACACTTTTTTTCTTAAACCATTGTTATTTCTCTTGTTTGTAAACACTGGCTTTGGGTATAATATGATAGAGGTGATAGATTATGAAAGTAGAATATAATAAACTCGTCAGAGACAAAATTCCAGAAATCATTAAAGAAAGCGGACGCACCTGTGAATACAAAATCCTGGGTAAATCCGAAGTTAAAGATGCTTTAAAAGAAAAGCTCTTGGAAAAGGCTCAAATATTTTCAAAGAAACCCTCAGAAGATGAACTTTCTGATATCTACGAATTGTTGGGAGCTATTATCGAAACCTTCGAATATGAGCCACTTCATATTGATTATCTGAAACTCCAAAATAAAGAAACTAAAGGGTCCTATTCTAAAAAAGTCTTTTTAATTTCAGTTGATGATGGCAAGTCAAAGAAATCTAACTAAAAAAATATCAAGACAGGCGACGACCGCTGTTAGAAAAACAATGGTCGTCGCCTGTCTTGATTGATTCTATTACATGGTATGCATTATCTCAATGGAAATGCGTTTTCAAAATGATTGATGACCCGTTGTCCATCATCTTCAAAATAGATTTCCAGTACATCAAACCGCACACCACAATCAAAAATATTTTTTTCTTTGAGATACCAAAGTGCGGTTTTCCCGATGCGCTTTTGCTTTTTTACATTTACCGCTTCTCGAGGATAGCCATAATCTAAATTTTTTCGAAACTTCACTTCAATAAAAACAATGGTATCGTTTTTATTTGAAATAATATCAATTTCTCCCGAGGGACGCTTGTAATTTCTTTGGAGAATTTCATAATTATTTTCAATTAAAAATTGAATGGCCAGGTCTTCCCCTTGACACCCTTTTTTGTAATTATGGGTTTTCATTTAAAAACCCATATTGCGGACAAAGCTTCTCCTATGAATGGGGGTTAGTCCATGCTTTCGAATGGCTTCTATGTGCCCGGCAGTACCATATCCCATATTGTGATCAAATCCGTATTCAGGGTATTCTTCATGGTAAATTTGCATCATATTATCGCGATAAACCTTGGCGATAATACTGGCGGCACCAATGCAATAACAAATGGCATCACCATGAATGATTGACTTTTGAGGAATATGTGTGTCAATATGAATGGCATCCAAAAGCAAAAGATCAGGCTGAGTGGCTAATGCCTTTACTGAGTCTGTCATGGCCTTTTTGGTGGCATTTAAAATATTAATGGAATCGATGGTCTCATTATCAACAATACCTATTTCATAGTCCAGGACTTCATTTAAAAGCTGTTGACAAAGAGTTTCCCTTGTTTTTTTCGAAAGCTTTTTGGAATCATTGACATAAAGAATTTGGGAGTCCGGTTTTAATACCACCACACAGGTGACCACAGGTCCTGCCAAGGGGCCACGGCCCACTTCATCAATGCCACCAATCAGTTTTATTCCAGACTGATAATAGCCTTTTTCCAAAGCTTTCATTTTTTGAATGCGTTCTTTTTCATTAAATAAAACGACCATCTTTTTTTCTAAGCCTTCTGCCATTTTTCGAACTGCAATCCGGGGATCTCTTCTTAATATCGGAATAATCTCAGGATAGGCATTAATATGGAGGGCATCCACGACTTCTTTAATGGCTTTTATGGTTTTATTTTGAATTTCTTTCATGGGCTCTTTACTCCATAAACGTTTTATTCGTTGGGCGTTCAAGGGTGATTCGACCAATACGTCCATTTTTAAAATCATTGAGCACCAATTCACTGGTTCGGGAATAATCATATTCCCCGCCTTTTATAAGCAATCCTCGACTTTTTGCAATGGCATCATAAACCGCAACAATGTTTTTGTCGTCCAAGGTAATTTTATACATAACTTCTAACTCTTTGGGATAATAGCCAATAAGATATTTGAGAAGATCCGCTGCGATGTTTTCTTTTTCATAAATAGTATCTTTTATAGACCCCAACCAGGCCAAATGAAGGCCTACCATGGGGTCGTCAAACTTAGGCCATAAAATCCCTGGAGTATCCAGAAGCATCAAATTATCCGGAGTACTCAACCATTGCTGGCCTTTGGTAACACCGGGCTTGTTCCCTATTTGGGTTTTCTTTTTACCAATAAGGCTGTTGATGACGGTTGATTTTCCGGCGTTTGGAATTCCGCAAACCAAACACTTCATTTGAAACTTATTTTTTATGTTCAAAGAATGGATTAATTTAATGAGTTCTGCTTTGAGACGTCGATCAAAGGCATCATAAAGCATGACATGTTGGATATCGGTATTTTCTGTAAACCAATCCATCCAAGCCTCGCTCACCTTTGGGTCTGCCAAATCGGCTTTATTCAATAAAAGAATGTGTTGTTTGTTCCAGGTATACTCGTTTATATCCGGATTTTTACTGGAAATGGGTAAACGGGCATCAACGACTTCAATCACAACGTTAATAAGCTTTAGCTTCTCTTTGATTTCACGTTTGGCTTTAGCCATATGTCCAGGATACCATTGTATATATTCGATTTTTTCAACAGACATTAGTTCACAACTCCTATGGCATTAAGAGGCCAAATTCTAAAGATTACTTTTCCATCAATGGCACTCTTCTCAACGAAGCCCAAGCTTGGGTAGCGACTATCTGAGCTATTCGCTCGATTATCCCCCATTACAAAATAGGTGCCGACGGGAACAGTGACTTTGGCAAAATTATCATAGGGCTCCGGGCTAATATAATCCTCGGAAAGCGGTTGGTCATTAAGGTAGACTACCTGGTCTTTAATTTCAACAGTATCCCCACCTTTTGCAATAACCCGTTTAACGTATTCTACATTTTTGCTGTAGCTTAATATGACAACATCTTCATAGTTGGGTTCACCAATGGTATAACCGATTTTATTGATAATTAGCCGATCGCCATTTTCAAGGGTTGGAACCATGGAACTGCCTTGAACCATAACGAAGTCGAACAGAAACATTTTGATAATAAATGCAAGAATAATGGCAATAATTGCTGACTGAAACCATTCTCTAAGTTCCAAGCTGCCGCTACGTTCTCGATCGCCCTTCATTTCTTCACGTCCTCACTGTAAAATAACCAAAAAAGAGGCTGAAAGCCTCTGACTTACCCTCTTTTTTCTTTTTTCTCTTTAACTTTAGCGGATTTTCCAATACGTTCTCGAAGATAAAACAACTTAGCTCGTCGTACTTTACCATGTCGAACAATGACCACTTCTTCGATTTTTGGTGAATGTACCAGGAATGTTCTTTCGACTCCAACGCCTGAGGAAATTTTACGTACTGTAAAGGTTTCTCCAACACCGCCGTTTTGTCTTTTTAAAACGACGCCTTCAAAAATCTGAATTCTTTCACGTTTACCTTCAATAACTTTTACATGTACTTTAACAGTGTCTCCAACATTAAACTTTGGTGGCTCTGCTTTCATATTTTCTAACTGAATCTTCTTAATTATGTCCATTTTTTTCTCCTTTAAATTGAATTTCGACGTTCGTGCATCAAGTGCAGAGGACCGTCACCTTTATTAACATACCATCGTATTATACACTGTGTTTATTTTTTATGCAAGCTTTTTTCATGATTTTCGAACAAATCCGGACGATTATTTTTAGTTTTTTCTTTAGCCTTCGTCAGGCGCCATGCTTCAATGGCCTTATGATTTCCGGATAAGAGAACTTCAGGAACCAATGACCCTTCAAATTCCCGGGGTCTGGTGTAATGAGGATATTCCAGAAGGTTTGATTCAAAGGATTCTTCCTCCAGGCTCTTACTGTTTCCTAAAAAATCAGGGAGATGCCGTGCAATGCAATCAGCCATGGTTAAGGCTGGAAGCTCGCCTCCGGTGAGAACATAGTCACCAACTGAAAATTCGTTGGTAACATAGAGGTCAATGACTCGTTGATCAATGCCTTCATAATGACCGCAAATAAAAATAATCCCTGATTTTTCTGCTAGAATGGTACTATCCTCTTGTTCAAAGGACTTTCCACTGGGAGTTAAATAAATCACTGGCAACGATTCATAGTTGTCAATGCTTTTAAGGGCATTGACAATGGGAGGTGCTGTCATGACCATGCCAGCACCGCCACCAAAAGGGGCGTCATCCACTTGATGATGTTTATCTTCTGAAAAATCCCGAATATTTAACACCTCATAGTCAATGAGACCTTTTTCGACCCCACGGCTCATCATTCCGGACTGAAAATAAGTGTGAAATATGTCTGGAAATAAAGTTAGAAAATAATATTTCATAACTCCAATATTTCTTGCGGAATATTAGCCTTGATGCGCCTATCTTCAACATTAACATCTTCAAAATAAATTTTTCGGGCTGGCACACAATAGGTTTTTTTTCCGCCAGTAATGATATAAACATCAATGCCACCTGTTTGCATCACATCCGTGAGTTTACCCAGAAGTTCATCGCCATTATAAACGGATAGCCCAAGAATGTCCTCAATAAAAAACTCATCTTCATGAAGTTCCACTGCCTGGGTTCGGTCAATGGCAATGAGTTGACCCATTAAGGCTTCAGCATCATTGCGGGTTTTTATGCCTTCTAAAAATATTATGACATTATTTTTATGAAGACGTTGTCCGGTAATGGTGTAATCCACCCAGTTTTTGTCTTTTGATATTTTTATGGTATCTAAATCAAAGAAACGCTCAGGGTCATCGGTAAGAGGCAATACTTTGATTTCCCCTTTAATCCCATGGACCCCAAGAATCCGGCCGATGATCATCGTGTTATCATTTTTCATGTTTTTCTCCTGATAATAAATAAACCACAAGAAACTATAGTTGTGTTTCTCTTTGGTTCCCAGGCAGTTGTTGCCAAGTGAGTACAAGCACTGACTTGGCAACTGCCTTCACGAAAAAAAAAGAGCTGTGTAAACAGCCCAGCACCTCAATTATTGGACAATCTCCAACATGACGCGCTTATCTTCTTTCGTGGCAGCGGCTTTTATGACGGTACGAATTGCTTTTGCGATTCGACCCTGTCTTCCAATGACCTTGCCCATGTCATCGTTGGCAACCTTTAATTCCAAAGTTATGGATTGATCGCCTTCGACTTCTTGAACAAAAACTTCATCGGGATGATCAACCAGAGCCTTTGCAATAATTTCTACAAGTTCTTTCATCACTTACCTCCTGATACTACTCGATTACGCTTTCTCTCTTTAATAGATACTTAACGGTATCTGTTGGTTTTGCTCCGTTAGCTATCCACGCCTTTGCTCTTTCTGCATCAACTTTTACAAGTGATGGATCAACACAAGGATTGTAGTATCCAATTTCTTCGATGAATCTACCATCTCTTGGAGCACGTGCGTCAGCAACAACGATTCTATAAAAAGGTTTTTTCTTCTTACCCATTCTTTTTAATCTAATTTTAACTGCCATGTTTATTTCCCCCTTTCTTAGACTTCTTTATCTAATGACAATGTGTCATAAATAACATTTTACATAAAAGGTAGCTTCATGCGACCTTTTTTAGCAAGATTTGGATTGGACATTTGTTTCATCATCTTCTTGGATTGCTCAAACCCTTTTAAGAGACGGTTCACATCGGCAACTTTTGTTCCACTGCCAAAGGCAATCCGCTTACGGCGACCGGCATTAATCATACCTGGCTTATGGCGTTCTTCCTTTGTCATAGACAAAATAATGGCTTCTGTTCTTTTGGTATCAGCTCCGGATAAATCAACATTTTTCAGAGCCTTTTTATTGGCACCCGGAATCATTTCCAGAAGACTGTTCATGGAACCCATACTCTCGATTTGCTTAATCTGATCCAGAAAATCATTGAGATCAAATTCCTGGTTTCTGATTTTTTCTTCCAGCTTCTTTGACGTTTCTTCATCCATCATGCTTTGCGCTTTATCAATGAAGGAAAGAACATCACCCATCCCTAAAATACGGGAGGCCATACGATCTGGATAGAAAAGTTCAATATCGGTGAGTTTTTCACCGGTACCAATATATTTAATGGATTTCCCGGTGGTGTATGTAATGGACAATGCTGCCCCACCTCGGGTATCCCCATCAAGCTTTGTTAGAATCACTCCGGTTATTTCCAGGAGACGATTAAATTCGTTGGCAACATTCACAGATTCCTGACCTGTCATGGCATCAACGGTTAATAATATTTCAGTAGGTAAAATGGCTTTTTTAATATTCACCAGTTCTTCCATAAGCGCTTCATCAATTTGAAGCCGACCGGCGGTATCAAAAATCACTAAATCATAGTGACCTTCCTCGGATTTTTTTAATCCGCGTTTTGCAATACCCACGGGGTCTTTAACATCATGTTCCGAATAAACATCAATGTTTAATTCTTCCCCAAGAATTTCAAGCTGTTTTATGGCTGCAGGACGATAAACATCACAGGCAACCAGCAACGGTTTAAACTTTTTTTCTTTGCGCAGAAGATTGGCAACTTTACCGGCAGTGGTTGTTTTACCAGCGCCTTGAAGACCGACCATCATGAAAACATTCGGACGGCCATTAATAAAGTCCATTCGCTCAATTTCTCCGCCAAGGAGACTGGTCAATTCGTCGTTCACAATTTTAATGAATTGTTGTCCCGGTGTCAGGCTGTTTAAAACTTCCTGGCCAACAGCACGTTCACTGATTTTTTTTGTAAACTGTTTTACAACTTTAAAGTTAACATCGGCTTCTAACAGCGCAAGCTTTATTTCTCGGCTGGCGGCTTGAATGTCTTTTTCATTAAGCTTTCCCTTGCGTTTGAGTTGAGAAAATATATTCTGAAATTTTTCATTTAATCCTTCAAAGATCATGCTTTCACCTCTAGTTTTCGTCGCTGACTTTTTTCAGCTTTTCAATCACTGAGTTCAGTTGAGATTTTAGCTTCAGGTCTTTTATGCCTTTTGTCAGATCAGCCAAATCCTTTTGGATGTCTTCCAGGAGCATTTGGGCTCTTAAAAACTTTTCTATCAGCCCAAGTTTTTCTTCATATACTTCCATCATAGTCTTTGAGCGTTTAATCACATCAAAGATACCCTGACGGGTGACTGACATCACTCCAGCTATTTCTGCGAGACTATAGTCCTCATTATAATAATAGTCTAAAATCTGCTTTTGTTTTTCAGTTAGGAGCTCACCATAGAAATCAAATAAAAATTGTTCGCCAACTTTTTTTTCCATAAACACCTTCAATGTCGTAAAGGAATATTACTTGACGACTTCATTATTGTAAGTCCTGGGGGTGAAATTGTCAAGCTTTTATTCAAATAAGAGATCAACAAATTTTTTGGGATCAAATTCAATGAGATCCTCTTGTTTTTCACCAATTCCTACATATTCAATGGGAATTTGCATTTCATCAATAATGGAAATAGCAATCCCCCCTTTGGACGTGCCGTCAAGCTTGGTTAATACAATCCCGCTGATCTCAACACAATCGTGGAAGACCTTGGCTTGATTAAGAGCATTCTGTCCGGTAGTGGCATCCAAAACCATCAGGTTATGGATATTAAAGCCGTCTCCTTCGCGGTTCACGATGCGACTAATCTTTTCAAGCTCTTTCATAAGGTTAACCTTATTATGAAGTCTTCCTGCGGTGTCGCAAATTAATATGTCTGTTTTG
This sequence comes from Eubacteriaceae bacterium, assembly GCA_016650045.1. Lineage (GTDB taxonomy): Bacteria > Bacillota > Clostridia > Eubacteriales > Eubacteriaceae > Acetobacterium. The sequence continues at coordinate 22,000 of JAENWK010000007.1, forward strand.
CGAGCTTTGGCAGCACCAATGGCATCAAAAACCACTGAGCTGGGATCGGCGCCTTTGGTGCTTTTTATAATTTCGACACCCACCCGTTTGGACCATTCCTCAAGCTGTTCAGTGGCGGCGGCACGAAAGGTATCCCCTGCTGCAACCATGACTTTTTTACCTTCTTTTTTATATCGGCTCGCAAGCTTGGCAATGGTGGTGGTTTTTCCAACACCATTCACACCCACCACCATCATAATCATCGGGGTAGTTTGTGGTTTTCCTTCAACGCTCACCATGTCAGTTAAAATATCTTTAAGAAATCCCATCACCTCTTCTTTGGTTTTTGCATGGGTTTCAATGATCTTTTTTCGGAGTTGCTCAGTAATTTTCATCGCTGACTCAGCGCCAAGATCGGTTAGAATCAGGGTTTCTTCTAATTCTTCAAAAAAGTCGTCATCAAAATTCCCCAGGTACATCACATTTTCGATCTTTTCCTTGAAATTATCTTTTGTCTTAATGAGCTTATTTCGCATTCGTTCATATAAACTTAATTCCATTAGTTCCTCCTTTATTTTTTTATTTAGGTAATCACGAAATTCATAAATACAATCGTAAATTACTTTGATGTCAGTTTTCATAACCAATTTTGTAACGTATAGGCGAACAGTCGTTAGACTGTCCGACGTATAGTGGAAAAATTGGTTAATGTAAACTGACAGCGAAGTTCACAGTACTTTCGCACTTACATTAATTTTTTAGATATAGTCCGACAATCGTACGGATACCAATTGGGATACACCATCTCTGGACATGGATACCCCATAAAGATTATCACAAACCTCCAGGGTTTTAAGCCGATGGGTAATGGTAATGAATTGGTTGTTGACAGCGATTTTCTTTAAATAACTGATGTAGCGATAAATATTATGATCATCCAGGGCAGCATCAATTTCATCAATAACACAAAAAGGTGATGGATTAATTTCTAAAAACGAAAACAGCAGGGCAATGGCCACCATGGATTTTTCTCCTCCGGAAAGAAGAGAAATATGGCGGAGCCGTTTTCCCGGTGGTTGAGCTACGAGTTCAATGCCACCTTCTAAAATCCCGGTAGGATCAGTGAATTCCAAATAGGCTCGGCCGCCTTCAAAAAGAATCCCAAAAATCCTTGTAAACTTTTCCTGGAGAATGATAAACTTTTCCTTAAATTGATCCGTCATGGCATCATACAAGGTGTTAATAATATCAAGAAGTTCTCGTTTGCCGGCTTGTAAATCATCCATTTGATCTTTCATAAAGGCATGACGTTCTACAATTTCCGTATAATCCTCAATAGCACTGAGATTCACATTTCCCAGGGCTGTGATCTTTCCTTTTAATTCTCTTTGGCGTTCCTCGGATAAATCCAGGCCTTCACCGTCTTTTTCAGCTGCCAGATCTTCGTAGATATCTTCAACCATGAGATAATTCAACTCATAGTCTTTATAAATGGCTTCTTCCCAATGATCCATATTGATTTGAAGACCACTAATTTTGGTTTCCAACTTATTTTTTTCATCGTTGTGGATGATTAAATCATGATTAAAGGTTTTGATTTCCTCACGAAGTTTTTCTAATCGGCTGCCGTTTTCTTTTTGCTGATTCAGGGCTGATTTGCTTTTATCCCGATGGGCATCTAATGCCGCACTGAGTTTAATGATTTCGGTTTCCAGAGATTTTTGACGCTGAGACAGCTCCAGGGATTGTTTTTCATATTGGGAATTTTCACTTTCCAATGCTGTTTTTCTTTGGACTTGGCGCTTAAGCTGTTCATCGATTAAAAGCATTTGTTGTTCAAAGCCGTTAATCTCACCATTAAATCGGGTAACTTCCATTTGAATCTCGGATGTTTCTGCTCTAAGTGTGTCCAATTGAAGCCGGATATCATCAACCACCGCTCTTGGTGCCTGGGCTTCTTCCAAGGGGTGCTTGACCATGGCAAGGGATTTTTCGGCTTCGGCAATTTCATCTGAAAACAGGAAATGCTTTTGAGCCAAAAATTCTTTTTTTTCTTTCAGATCATCAATGGCCCGGCCATTTTCTGCTTTTGTATGAGCCAGTGTTTCAGCTTGTTTATTATTTTCCCATATTTTTTGTTTAGTGAGATTAATGTTACCTTCAAGTTCTTTGAGTTCATCCCGGTAATTTAACAGTGTCTGGGTCTTAGCTTGTTCTTGTTTATGGAGTTTTTCCAGGAGTTCTTCCTGATGAATCATTTCTTTTTTAAGATTTTCGATTTCCACCTTTTTAAATAAGGGAGATTGTCGGCTGTCTTTCTTTTGCCCCCCCACAATGGCTCCACCAGGATAAAATATTTCACCTTCCAAGGTGACCACGGTGAATTTTCCCTGGAGATTTTTTTGAATTTCTTTTCCTGCCATAAAGTCCTTGGCCACAATGGTTCGACCCAGAAGACTGTCAATGGCCTTTTGATAAGTTTCAGGGGTTCTCACAAGCTCACTGGCAATGCCTTCAAATCCTTTTAATCCTTGAATTTGTAACCGTGTTCTCTGATCAATAAGAGAATACCGCAGATTGTCTAAAGGTAAAAAAGTGGCTCGCCCAAGACGCTGGGCTTTTAGGAGGTTAATACAATCACTGGCGGTTTTAACGTTTGCCACCACAATGTTTTGACTTTTCCCCCCCAGGGCGATATCAATGGCCTGGGTAAACCGGCTGTCCATGGAGATCAACTCTCCAACCGGACCATAAACTTGATGAATGACTTCTCCCAGGATTTTTTCAGAGGTCATTAATTTTCGAATCGCCGGAAAATAATCCTGGTAATTTTTTTGAATGTTTTTGAGATAGTCTGTTTTAGAAGCATTCACCTTCAGATTGTTTGAAAGTGTATGGCATTCTCCCAGGAGATTTTTCTGAACGGCAGTGTCCTGGTTGAAAACCTCATGAATTTTTTGATATTGGGTTTCCAGCTGTGATTTTTTCTCATGTAACTTGAGGGAGTTTTTTTGCAAATCTTCTGTGATCTCCAAACTCAAAGCCTGGTCCTGTGATAAGGTCAATAATCGTTGGGACACAAATTCCGCTTCAGTTTTTGTTTCCTGAATCACCGTTTTTAGGTTAAACAGTTTTTCTTCTAAAGATTGCCGCTGGGATTGATTGGAAATAATGGATGCATGCTGAGCCATTTCACGTTCTTTTTCGCTTTGCTCTTCTAAAAGCAGTGCATTAAGGGTAGTCTGCAGATTGTCTTGTTTCTCCTGATAATGACTTAGCTCATTTTTCTTTTTTTGTGTTCTGAGTTCTAAATCAGAAATTTTTTTCTGGTTTCCTTTAATTTCCAAATCAAGGCCTGACAGCTCCTTAACTAAACGTTCCTGGCTAATGATATTAGCTTCAAACTGGCTTTTGCCTCGAATGTTTTCTTGCTGTGCCTGATCATATTCAGCTCTCAGGGTGGAAAGGGTTCTTTTCCCAGTGTCTACCAGAAATTCTAATTCCCGATTTTGGATGGTGAGCTTCTGGTATAACCCATCCTTTTCTTCAATGTTTTTTTCGTCAGATTCACAAAGGCCTAATTGAGCATTAAATTTTTGTTGAAGCTGGGTCATTTCTTCGAGCGCCAAGGTCATTTTCTCATAAAAAACGACTAAATCCACGGTTTTCAGCTCTTCATGGAGCGTCAACCAGGTTTTAGCCTTCCGGGACTGATTTTTCAGTGGCCCTAATTGTTTTTCTATTTCAACCATAATATCCCTTAAACGATCTAAATGATTCTGAGTTTGCTCAAGTTTTTTTTCTGCTTCATTTTTTTTTGTTTTATAGGACACAATCCCTACAGCTTCTTCAAAAATATTCCGAAGTTCGCTGGGGGAACTGGCAATAATGTTTTCTATACCCCCTTGGCTAATGAGGGAATAGCCATTTTTCCCAAGGCCGGTATCCATGAAAATGCTATGGACTTCCTTCAGCTTACAGCTTTTTTTATTAATGGCATAATCACTTTCTCCTGAACGAAAGAGTTTCCGGGAAATAGCAACTTCCTGGGGATAATCGATAAGAGATCCATCGCCATTATCCATTACCAGCACAACCTCTGCATAACCAGTGGCTGATTTTTTATCGGTTCCTGAGAAAATAACGTCTTCCATTTTTTTTCCGCGAAGAGACTTAATGCTTTGTTCTCCCAGAACCCATTTAATGGCATCGGTAATATTGCTTTTCCCACTGCCGTTAGGTCCAACAATGGCCGAGATTCCCTGGGAAAACTCAAGGCTTACAGGGTCTGCAAAAGACTTAAATCCTGATATATATAATTTTTTTAAGTACAAACCCCACCCTCACTTTCTATTTCAAACCGCTGCTTTGATCATTCTTTACTTTGATAGAACTTCAAACATATAGTTTTTTGCTGCATCCTGTTCCCCTTCTTTTTTACTCTTACCAACACCCTTACTAACACACTGACCATTAAGCAGCAAATCAATGTAAAAGGTTTTGTTATGCTCAGGTCCTTCAGATTTTTCCAAAACATATTCAATGACATTGTCACTATTCTTTTGGATATGTTCTTGAAGTTCTGTTTTATGATCCTTTACCAAAGCTCCGGATAAAGCCAACTGAATATTAGTGTCTAAAAGCCGAAGCACCATTTCCCGGGTGGTTTCAAAATTACTATCCAAAAAAACTGCCCCGATGATTGCCTCAAAGGCATTGGCTAAATTCGATTTCCGTCGTCGGCCTCCGGTAACAATCTCTCCTTTTCCCAGAAGTATATGATCTCCTAAATAAAGATCATAGGCTGCTTTTGAAAGAGACTCGGCACATACAATATTGGAACGGATTTTCGTCATCTTACCTTCTGATAATTTATGAGATTCATATAAATACTCACTGATAATCAGTTCCAATACTGCATCCCCCAAGAATTCCAGCCGCTCGTTATTTTCGGCATTTCCAGCATGAGAGCTGTGGGTTAATGCAATTTTTAAAAATTCTTTTTTTTCAAAACGATATTTGATTTTTTCTTCAATCGTCACTTGATAACACCTCCTCAAAAGTGAGTGCCGCCGTAATTCAGCGGCACCATTTATTTGTCTTTAAGATATTGCAGTTAAAATATCTTCAACCGTCTGAATATTTTCCAGAACATCATCGTCAATTTTTATTTTAAATTCATCTTCAAATGCCATAATCAACTCAACAACGTCCAGTGAATCAGCTTTAAGATCATCAATAAGAGACGTTTCAAGGGTGATTTCCTCAAGCTCAATATCAAGCTGTTCAGCAACAATCTCTCTTATTTTTAATAATCGTTCATCCATGATTTAAGCCTCCATCTTTTTCGCATTTTCGCTAATTTTTTCTAAAACATCATTTTCAATAAATTTTATACTTTGACGCACTGCATTTTTAATGGCGAAGGCATCACTGCTGCCATGGGCTTTGATGATACCACCCTTCACCCCTAAAAATGGGGCGCCGCCATATTCTGCATAATCAAACTGTTTTTTAAAGCTTTTCAGGTTGTTCTTAATCAGAAGACCCCCGATTTTCCCTTTAACATTGCTCATAATTGAGGTTTTAATCCCCTTTAACAGGTAGGCTGCAATCCCTTCAGTAAGCTTTAAGACAATATTGCCTGTAAAACCATCACAAACCAGAATATCTGCTTCTGTTTCTGGAATATCCCGCGCTTCCACATTGCCCAAAAAATTAAAGTTACCAGCATCCAGCAGCTCATAGGCTGCTTTCACAAGACTGTTTCCCTTTTTTGCTTCAACGCCAATATTAATAAGACCAACCTTAGGGTCTGTCTTACCCAGTACATTTTCAGAATAAATTTTCCCTAACTGGGCAAACTGCTCCAGATATTCAGGTTTGCAATCGGTGTTTGCGCCCGTATCAATGAGTAAAAAAACGCCGCCTGTTTTTGGCAGAGTTGCTGCCAATGCCGGACGTTTTATCCCCTTAATGCGGCCTAATTTTAAAATCCCTCCAGCTAATAAAGCTCCGGTGCTTCCTGCTGAAATAAGCACCGCATTTTCCCTTTTTTTCATTTCTTCGAGAGCAACCACAAGAGAGGAATCCGTTTTACGGCGAATGGCCATTGCTGGTTCTTCGCTATTTTCAATCACCGTCTCTGCATGGAGAATGGTGATCTTCTCTTTTGGGTAAGTGTATTTTGAAAGCTCTGCTTTTATGGCGTCCTCTCGACCGACAAGGGTTAATGCAACATCATATTCATTAACCGCATCAATGGCGCCCTTAACAATTTCGAAAGGGGCATGATCTCCACCCATAGCATCCAGAAATATATTCAAAAATTCACCTTCCTTTTTCATTCTATGTGATTCAAACCAAAATATTTAATCCCGGATAGAGAAAAAACAGAGTATGAACTCTGTTTATTCGTCGATACTAACAACACTAACATCTTTGTATGTTCCACAAGATTTGCAAACACGATGAGGTAATTTAATCTCACCACATTTTGGACAAGTACTCATACCTGGTACAGTTAATTTATAATGTGTTCTTCTCTTATCTCTTCGAGATTTAGAAGTTTTTCTCTTTGGTACAGCCATCACTAACACCTCCTATATAAAAGTCATATCACTTACAATAAATTTTTCAGAACTTCAAAACGGGGATCATAATCACCGTTTTTGTCACAACTACATTGTTCGTGATTTAAATTATTGCCACATTTTGGACACAAACCCGCACAATCGTCACTACATAAGATACGATAAGGCTCGTTAATATAAATGCATTCTTCAACGATTGGTAAAAGGTTCAGAATAACCTCATCCTCTTTAACCGTTATTGTTTCCGAATACGCATAGCTACAATCTACCGGGGTTGGTTCCAGGCAACGGGCACAGGGATAGATCATGGTCATCTTCGTCGTTACAGTCACTAAAAAAGTACCACGTGACAACTTCTCAATGGTTCCACGAACTGAAGCGCCTTCTTCCCCGATTTCTCCTTCAATGTCTTTTAAATCCTCATTTTTCAGAGTAAAGTCAAAGGGGATCGTTTCATCTTGTAATAGCTTATTGATTTCAAAATTCATTTTATCACTCCAAATGGGCAATCATCATTATATAGACGATTGCCCATTTTGTCAAGTGAAATACTTTACATTATTTAACTAAGGAGAGAGTATCTCTTGCAATCATTAATTCTTCATTGGTTGGAATGACCATGACCTTTATTTTAGAATCAGTATCTGAAATAATTATCACTTTTCCCCGGTTGCTGTTGGCAACAGGATCCAGAGTCACACCTAAATATTTCATGTGACTGCAAATCGCCTGACGAGAGGTTGATGAGTTTTCGCCTAAACCTGCGGTAAAGATAATGCCGTCAACGCCATCCATGGCAGCTACATAAGCGCCAATAGTGGTGCGGACACGGTAGTGGAAAATATCCAGAGCTAATTGAGCACGTTTGTTGCCGGTATTGGCAGCGCCTTCAATATCACGAAAATCTGAGCTAATGCCTGAAACTCCAAGAACACCGGATTCTTTATTCATCATGGTATCCACTTCTTGAATGGTATATCCTTTGCTGACTAGAAATGGCACAATGGCAGGATCAATATCCCCGCAGCGTGTTCCCATTTCAAGACCGGCAAGTGGGGTTAATCCCATAGAAGTATCAATGGATTTTCCATTACGGATGGCACAAATACTGGCACCATTTCCTAAATGACATGAAATCAGTTTTAATTTCTCGATTTTTTCACCCATTAATTCAGCAGCGGCAATGCTTACAAATTTATGAGATGTTCCGTGAAAGCCGTATTTTCTGATTTTATACTTTGTATACATTTCATAGGGCAGTGGGTACATATACGCTTCATCCGGTAATGTTTGATGAAAAGCAGTGTCAAAAACAGCAACCATGGGTACCCCTGGTAATAATGCCTGACAAGCCCGAATACCAATAAGGTTTGCAGGGTTATGAAGAGGTGCCAATTCAGAACACTCTTCTAATGATTTTATAACAGCATCATTGATCACAACAGAAGCTGAGAATGTTTCCGCACCATGAACCGTTCTATGACCAACAGCAGAAATTTCTGTTAAAGTTTTAATAACGCCATGATTGGGGTTTACCAAGGCAGCCATTAAAATATTCAAAGCTTCCTTATGTGTTTTCATAGGTTGTTCAAATTTAACTTTTTCCTGACCCGGAACTTCATGAATCAAAACAGATCCCTCAATCCCTATTCTTTCGGCCAAACCTTTAGCTAATACTTCTTCAGTGGACATATCAAGCAGCTGATATTTTAGTGAAGAACTACCACAATTAATAACAAGTACATTCATTAACAATTACTCTCCTTAAGTTTTTAATTGATTACATCACATAACTTCTATATAATAACAGTTATACCAAAATAATTCTATTAATTTTTTGTACAATTACAGAAATATGGATAAAAAGTGTTAATTTTTTGTCATTTAAAAAAAAAAGGAGGTCTAGTGTGAAAATTCTTGGGATTATTACCGAATACAATCCTTTTCATAAAGGACACGCCTGGCAGCTTGAAAGCACTAAAAAAAGTTGTGAAGCCGATGGTGTCATGACGCTCATGAGTGGCAGCATTACCCAGCGTGGTGACTTTGCCATCATCAATAAATGGCAGCGTACCCAACTGGCTTTAGCTTCCGGAGTGGATCTGGTTTGCGAACTCCCCTTTGGCTATGCCTGTCAAAGCGCCGAGGCCTTTGCCCAAGGCGGCGTGAAAATTTTAAACGCCACCGGAGTATGTGATTTTCTTTCCTTCGGGTCTGAACTTGGGTTTTTGGCACCGCTGAACACCTTGGCTAAAATTCTAGCCCTGGAGTCTCCAGAGTTTAAGCGTCTTCTGACTGAGTCCCTGGGAACTGGTATTTCCTTTCCCAGGGCCAGAGAACAGACCATTCAAACCCTTTTTGGCCAGGAAATGAGTTCCTTACTTTCTTCCCCCAATAATATTTTGGCCATTGAATATCTTAAAGCCCTGATCGTCACCAAAAGCACCATCACTCCGCTGACGGTTAAACGTCAAGGGGCCGGTTATCACAGTCTTGACACTAAAGACTACCTCAGTGCCACTGGCATTCGAAAAATCCTATTAGAATTTTTAAATACTGATCATTTGGACTCAAATTCCAGACTGACTCTAAAAAATAACCTTCCTTATTCTATAGAGATGCTTTTAAAAGCCATGAACAATGTCCATTCCCACGGAGACCAGAGTTTTCTTAATGCACTGAGACTGACCATTCTTTCACGGGATGTTGGTCATCTAAAAATCACACCCTATGTCACTGAAGGTTTAGAACATAAAATCCGGGATGCCGTAAAAATCGAAAAAACCCTGGATGCCCTGGTAGATGCCATTATTTCCAAACGTATTCCCAAAACCCGGGTTCAGCGGATTTTATGTAACCGGATTTTAGAATTGGATAAAACAACATTATTAAGCTTCCAAGACCCGGGCTTTAGCCCTTACCTGAGGGTATTAGGTTTTAATGCTAAGGGTCAGGCAATTCTTCATCAAATAAAAAAACAAGGGGACATTCCGATCCTTACCAATCTGAGCCGGGGTGAACGTTTTCTCTCTCCTTCTCAGAAAGAAATGTTGTACTATGATATCCGTTCAACGGATTTACATAATCTATTTTATGAAAATGACTATCACTATCACAGGGACTATACCCAGAGTCCTATCCGAATTTAAAAAACCACGGTTGAGATTTATTTTAATCGTTAAAGGAGAACATCGATGCCCAACGACAGAAACAACAAACCTGAATTACCGAGAAATCCTGAACTCAATCCACCCTGTGGCCCAGTGAAAGGCCAGTATCGCAAAGGTGTTTCAAGCTATAAAGGAATTCCCTATGCCCTGCCTCCTGTCAGAGAACGGCGATTTAAAGCACCGGAGCCCATGCCACCCTGGGAGGACCTCCGGGACTGCCTGAAACCTGGAAATACGGCGATGCAAATGGGTGGAATTTTAGTTGATACTCCGGGGACCTATCAAATGGAAGATAAAAGCGAGGATTGTCTTTTCTTAAATGTATGGACACCCGTTAATACCCCAGATGAACGTTATCCCGTGTATGTTTTTATTCATGGTGGCGCTTTTGCCACAGGATCCAGTACTGAAATGATGTACGATGGCACTCGAATGGCCCAGGAAGGAGTGGTAGTCGTCACCATTAATTACCGCCTGGGTGCCCTGGGATTTCTTGCCACCCACGGTCTTTATGAAGAGGCCGGCACCACTGGCAACTACGGATTGCTGGATCAAATCCAGGCCCTTCGTTGGGTTCAGGAAAACATTGAAGCCTTTGGAGGAGATCCTAAACAGGTCACATTAGGTGGAGAATCAGCCGGCGCTTTTAGCGTCACAGGGCTGATGCTTTCGCCTCTGGCCAAAGGACTTTTTCATCAGGCCATTGTGGAAAGCGGCTCTATTTTATCAATTGCATGCTTTGCCCCACATAACCGCGGTGATTTAGAAAAATCCATGGCCAATGGCCAGCTCCTTTGCGAAACATTTGGAGTCAAGGATACCTTCGAGGATTTATATAATCTGAGACGAATTCCTGAAGATGCGTTAGCTGCCGCATCCATTGTCAAATCCGACCAATCCACTGCCCCAACGGCTTTTGGTTTTTGGCCAGTCTATGATGGGGTGGTGCTTCCCAAGGATCCTGTTAAGGCACTTGCCCAGGGAGAGGTTAATCCTGTCAAGCTTCTGATCGGTTATAACACCAATGAATCCTCATTATTTATTAAAGGACACACAAATCCGGGAATATACAAACTGCTGTGTATTGAGATTTTCGGCTCAGAAAAAGCTCGCTTGGTAATGGAACATTTTCCGGTGGACGATGATCACACCCCTTTGGAACGCATGCTGGAAATCTATACCCATTCGGCTTTTGTGATCGGTATGGTGATGATAGCAAAAAAATATGCATGCCTTGGTGAAGATGTGTTTTTTTATAATTTTGATTATGACCCCGCCATTCTAAAAATAGTGGGTTTAAATACCGCCCATGCCATGGAGCTTCCCTTTGTTTTTGGCAATGGCATTGGTCATCATCGCGCCACTAAATTCAGCAATCTTTCCTGGGTGATGCAAAATTCCTGGGCAAACTTTATTAAAACAGGCAATCCAAATTTTAAAGTGGAATACAAAGGTCAGGTACCCTGGCCAAAATTCGACCCGGAAAAAAAGAACATCATGGTGTTTGATACCCATTTGTCCAACAAGATTTTGCCCTATCAAGAGGACTTGGCATTTTTAGAAGAAATCATGTTTGGCACCGAGGAATCAGTTTAATATTTTAATCTTATTAAGTGCCCGTTTTTGCTGGGTTCACTTCCGGTCACATCAATCCAAGCCTCATCCAATCCAAAGAGTTCCACTAAATCAGCATAACGACAATATATTTTATCATTTATGATTATTTTTCATTGAATTTAGTTCATTAATCCCTTATACTAAAGTCAGAGGTGAAAACAATGATTAACGAACAAATTAAGGCATTAAAAAAGCAGTCAAAAATGACTGCAGTTCAATTATCTGAAAAATCCGAGGTGCCTTTGCCAACCGTTCGTTAAATTCTTTTCGGTGAGACTAAAAACCCAAAATATGAAATGTTGAAAGCCATTGTTGAGGCTTTAAATTATAGGATTCAGCTTGAACCCATACAAAATGGCGAAAAAAGTTTTTTTCCGAAAAGGAATTCGGCATTGTCAATTTATTTCATTTAATTCCAAATATAAACCGATTTTGCCAAGGGAATATGACAATATTCGTATCACAGGAAAAGTCCTGTCAAAATATGAAAAAAGAAAAGGAGAATAAAAAATGCCAAAAATGTCAAGCATCAAACTTTTAAAACAGAATGAACAACCCATCATATCCATTCGTACCAAAACGAGTGTTGAGCAATTACCCCATTTAATTGATGAAAGCAACCGTAAAATGGCCGCCTACCTCAATGAGCTCAATGAAACCTTATCAGATGTTCCTTTTGTAGCTTACCATGATATTACTGACAATGAAGCATTGGATGTGGAAATTGGGTTTCCTGTGGCCAATCCCATTCCCGAAAAAGGCGATATTAAATCCGGAACAATTCCAGCCGGCCTGTTAATTTTTTCAATGAATCGAGGACCTTATAATAAAATGAAACCATTGCACCGAGAAATGTTGCAGTGGATCGAAAAAAATGGTTTTGAAGGGACTGGAACGGTTTACGAATATTATTATAATGACACCTCCTATCTTGAAATTGAATTATTGACTAAAATTATTATGCCGTTAAAACAAACAGTTTAAATTTTCTGTATTTATAGCAAAAGCTGACAAAATGCGGTATATTGTACAACACTATGACAAAATGCAATGATGCAAATGTGGCAAATGACCGCTTCGCATCTTTTTTTATGCAAATGGCTGATTCTTTTTCTGAGGCACTCAATGAAATCATTGGCAAAACAAAAACAATCAATAGTTCTTTAAAACGCATTGTGTATATTAAACCACTGAGAATTATAGCCTGATCTGAAAGGTTCCTAATCTATTTCACCATGGACTTCCTTATCTTTAACGCTTTTTATTGTATTTTCATCATCAAGCATCAGCACCTTGGGTTTAAACTGAGGTGCTTCTTTTTTGTCTAACATGGCATAGGAGATAATAATGACTTTGTCCCCTATTTGGACCAGTCTGGCAGCAGCTCCGTTAACACAGATAACACCGCTGCCTCTTTCCCCTTCAATAGTATAGGTTTCGAATCTTTCTCCGTTATTCACATTAACAACCTGAACCCGTTCCCCAGGAAGTATGTCCGATTTTTCCAATAATTCCACATCAATAGTAATACTCCCCACATAATTTATATTGGCTTCGGTTATTGTTCCTCGATGTAGCTTTGATTTAAAAAGTGTTATGTACATTTCATCCCCGCTTACTATTTATTCTAGAATAATGTTGTCAATCAGTCTTGTATCCCCAAAACGCACTGCCACTGCTGCCAAAGCCGGAGCTTCAATTTTTTTTATTGCTTCCAGGGTATTAAAATCAAGAATATCCACATAATCAATATCAGCCAGAGGCATGGTATTGATTCCATCAGATATGACCGCCTTTAATATTTTCACATCCGTTTCTCCAGTTTTCCAGAGATTCCTCGCACGATTTAACGCCTGGCTTAAAATCAGCGCTTGTTTTCTTTCTTCCGGATTTAATCCGACATTTCTGGAGCTCAGTGCGAGTCCGTCGGTCTCTCTGACAATCGGGCAGGCCACAATGGTGACCTGCATATGAAGATCTCGAACCATTTTTTTGATCACCGCAAGCTGTTGGGCATCTTTTTGACCAAAATAGGCCTTGTGAGGGCTAACGATATTAAACAGAGTGTTCACAACGGTGGTCACCCCTTTAAAATGTGCGGGTCTGGAACTTCCGCAAAGTTTTTTGGTGATGGCACCTTCAACTTCAACAAAGGTAGAGGCACCAATCGGATATATTTCCCTGGCATCCGGGAAAAATAGAATATCCGCACCTGCTCCCTCAGCCAGTCTGGCATCCCTGTCCAAATCCCTTGGATAGGTTTCAAAATCCTCTCCCGGACCAAACTGAGTGGGATTAACAAAAATACTGACCACAGTGATATCATTTTCTGAGCTAGCTTTTTCAATCAGAGAAAGATGCCCTTCATGAAGAAAGCCCATGGTGGGTACAAAACCAATGGCTTTATTTTCCCCATATTCATTGATTGTGTTTCTTAGTATGTCAATATTCTTAATAATTTTCATACCCTATTTGGAAATCTCTGCAATAATTTTATCGTCAATGGTAAAGGTGTGTTTTTCTTCCGGGAATTTTAAATCCTTTACTTCTGATATGTAATTTTCAATGGCTTCTTTTATGGTTTCATTAAGAGCCGCATATCGTTTGGAAAATTTTGGGGATTGTCCTGAGTACATGCCCAAAAGGTCATGTATCACCAAAACCTGTCCGTCACAGTATCTTCCGGCACCAATACCAATGGTCGGAATCGAAACATTTTTTGTGATCAGCTTGGCCAGTTTTTCCGGAATTCCTTCAAGAACGATTGCAAATGCTCCTGCCTTTTCAAGGGCTACAGCATCGTCAATCACAGCCATTGCCTGGGCCTTGTCTTTTCCCTGAACTTTGAATCCCCCAAATACATTGACAGACTGGGGCGTGAGACCGATATGACCCATGACCGGTATCTGGGCTTTAACAATGGCTCTGACCTTGTCTGCCATATCTACGCCGCCTTCAAGTTTGACAGCATGGGCTTTACCTTCCTGAATCAGTCTTCCGGCGTTTCTCACGGCTTCCTCTTCACTGATATGATAGGATAAAAACGGCATATCTCCAACAATCAAAGCACTTTCTGTGCCTCTGGCAACCGCTTTACAGTGGTAAACCATATCGTCCATGGTAACCTCAAGGGTTGACTCATAACCCTGAACCACCATTCCCAGGGAATCTCCCACCAGAATGGCATCAATGCCGGCGCCGTCGACAATTTTTGCCATGGAATAATCGTAGGCTGTTAGCATGGTTATTTTTTCTTTGTTTCCCTTGGCCGTTAAAAAAGAGCTCACTGTAAATTTACTTTTCATTATTTTCACCTTTCGTTACTAAGTTCATTATTTTTAAATATTTTTCTGAATCCATTCGTTTATCCTTGATCATATTTAAAGTGGTGATGCCCATGGTCTCATAAAGATCCAGATATTCAGGCATAATGCTTTTTATGGCATCCAGATGTTTGGAAATGGTATTTTCATCCCCCCGAACCATGGGACCTGTAAGGGCATCGACGGTGCCACACTTCTTCACATTATTCAAAGTGGCTGTGATCAGCGGCAGAAATGCCGGAGAGATTTTCTCCTGGTCGATCCCTGCCTTTTTTAACATTTCAAATCCTGAATCAATTAAAGTCACCATATAATTTGAAAGAACGCAGGCGGCGGCGTGGTAGATAATTTTACTCTCCTTATCGATGATAAAAAATTCATTATTGGTTGTCTTAAGAATTTTTCGAATGTCATCTTTGCCCGAATTATTTCCTTCCAGGGTAAATTTTGTCATCTCAAGGTCTTTGATCGGGGTTGTGACTTCTGAAAAAGTCATGATAGGATGCAGGGAGGCAACCCCACAGCCCGATTGGTCCAGGGGCTTGAAAACATCCGATGAAAGCGCACCGCTGGTATGGACAAATGTGCGATTTTCATTCAGGGTGGGCGACTGACCAAGAAGGTTCACCACTTCTGGAATGGCATCATCACCGGTGGTGATAAAAATGACCTCACTTGATTTAATCAGTGAATCCAGGTCTTCAAACAACACTGATCCGGTGAGTCTGGCTGAGCGTTCAGAGGAACTTCTGGTTTTGCTGTAATACCCCGACACCGACAAGCCCTTTTGTGAAAAAAAGTTTCCCAACGATGTGCCGACTTTTCCGGCACCGATAAATCCAATTTTCATAGTCACCATCCTTAACAATTAGTTTAGCTTAAATAAATCCCTGGCGCATACATCAAAATTTACAAATATTAATTTTGGCAAAATAAAAAAGGACTTCTGCTTTGAAATGGACATAAGCAAAAGACCTATTTATATGATATAAATATGGTTCTGATTATTCAGTCTCTGTCCAAAGGATCAAAGCAGGTTTTTAGTTTAATTTTTATCCGTTATGATAAAAGTGCAGCTCACTGAGATACCGCCTTGGGAGTATAATACAATAAAACAAAATAAATTGCAAGTATTTTTATAAATTCTGAAAGTTGTTTGATCTTAGTCCGCACTCATCTGCGTTATAGAGTACCATCCCCGCCAATTAAGCCGATTGTCTTCATATTTATCGTCCTTTCCAGCCACCTTTATATCATTTACTCAACTTTCCCAGCGTTGAAATACCGATATCTGTGCCTCCTTAAAACCTGCCAGAATCAACCAGAATTTGTAGGAACTTTTTCATATTCTTCTGTTATGCATAATTTTAGTTAAAAAAGCATTGATAAAATCATTTCCGCAATTATAATTTCCATTGTTTCTTCGTCAATTTCTTCTGCATGCGATTTTTTCAAATCATCAAAAAGCATTTCAACCGTTTTTTTCTCTTCCATCATAACCTCAATATTTTCCATAATCATGGACAAATTCATGAACTGCCCGAATATTTTCAAAACGTCCATCTTCAAGTGAAAGCATTAATTTATCTGTTGTGAAAATAAACCCTCCTCCCGGAGCACATTCATCAATAACCCGTTTAGCCGTATCAATGCATTGCGCCTCAGTGCCATAGGCGAGCTGTGATATGGGCATTCCCCCTCCAATACAAAGATAATCACCAACCCGCTTCTTAATTTCATAAAGATTTCCATACTCGAAAATACCAAATATTTTCCCTTTGGGAAAGGCTTCAAAATAATCCAAATAAGGTGTCCAGTCATTTTCTAAAAAGAGACAAACCGTATAATCAGCACGTGTATAGATTTCCAAAACTTGGATCAAAAATGGAAGATAAAACGTTTCAAAATCTTTTGGCTTTAGGTAGGTCCCAAGATGAAGTGGTATCATAACACAATGCCCATCTTCCGGAGTATTATAAATTTTCATTTTCATTTCTGTGATACATGAAGTGAGCACTCTCGATGCTTCTAAAAAAAGCTCGGGGTAGCGATTAATATCAGTAATAACCCCCTGAAACCCCCTGAAAAATTCCTGTAGAATATCCGGTCCAAAGGAAGCAATTGTTCGTGCTAAAACAGGGATGCCTAAAACGTTTTCAGTTTGTTTGAATAAATGTATACTCTTTTGACGATGATCATGATATGCCTCGAAAGCCTCATTGAGTGCATGGGCCGATCGGGAGTCCCCATAACTCAGAATCTCAAATTTCTTTGGAAAAAATTCGTTAAGCATGAATTTTAGTGGGTCTTTAATCAAAGAATCGTAATCCGAAACGTCCATATAATAACTATTTCGTTCTTCATAATTTACGATACCATCCGTTAGCACATAACTTCCGGTATTATTGAATGCTTCAAAAAGCGATTCGATCCAAAGGTTGCCAAGACTGTATAATCCATCGACATAAATTTCAGAAAATGTTTTTTCAAAGGCTTCAAAATAAAGAAGTGGATTCTTTAAAACGTCGCTTGAAGATAATCCGCAATGATGAACCGGCCACATTTCAGACATAAATAAAATTGGTACTCGATCAGGTATTTGTCTCTTGAAAGCAAGATTGAAACGATTTAGTCTTTGTGTATAAAGTTCTTTTTTTAAAGAATACATACTGAACCCCTTCGTATATTTTTCATGATTATAACACAAAGCATACAACTATTTTTATCAACACCAAAATTTATCCGTAATATTCCTGAGTTTTTTTCAGTAATAAAGATATTATCATCAAGCTCAGGGTATTTTCGCAATTACCTAAAAAATTAAGCTCTATTCCAACTAATAACCTAATGAGGTTCATATCGGAATAAAGCTTAATAAATATTCTAATTTCTCTGATTAAAAGATTTCCTTGCTGAGCTGGTCGATAATTTCACTTGTTGCTTCATAAACACCTGGGAATGAGCTGATGTTTAACCCTTGACTTAAACATGGAATAAAATAAAGTTTACCACATTCTTCACAGGCTTTTTTGGTATCTTCATAAATCTTTTCCCGAGTCCAGCCTGGGAAATCGACTCGACCGCTGTCAATATCTCCCATAAATGTGATCTTCCCGCCAAATTGTTTGATGAGTTCAGGCACATTGTTGGTTGTCATAACACCCTGCCAGATATCGATACCCATGTCAAGCATTTCCGGAACCAGATTGGCTGCATAGCTGTCGCTGTGGTGAACAATCAATTCGACGCCGTTCGCTTTCCAGAATCCATAAACTTTCTTGTAAGCCGGCAGAATAAACTCATCGAACATTGCCGGTGAGATGAAGGACGAACGTTGACTGCCCCAGTCATCATGATGGAATAATGCATCCGGATGAATGTGTTTAACCACTTCTGCTGCATATGCCAGCTCATACTCAACAACGTAATCAATCAGTTCCTTCATGGCTTCAGGTTCTTCATAGAGTGCCATCAATGCATCTTCCATACTCATGAGATGATGGGTCATTTCAAAAATTCCAGGTGCACAAAATGCAGTGACAAATTTGTCATTGCGGTCCACAGATTTAGCATGTGCTTCCGCTGCCGCCCATTCTTCATCGGTATAGAAAACAGAGGGAGCTTTGACACTTTCTTTCCAATTTGTAATGTCTTTCAGTACCTTGTGTTCATCGTCATGCATTGGAAAAGAACCGATTTGATCTGCTGGCCAATCGAAGGTGATACCCCATTTATTTTTGATCCGTGTACCTGGACCCGGCGCCAGGGGAAGATCCATCGGGGCCTCCAAAATGATGTCCATAAATTCGTATTGATTCACAAAGCGATCCGGATTTCCGCCCTTCATGGTTTCCATTAAGTTCTGTCTTTTTGTTAACATATTCGTTCCTCCTTAGATTTTATTAGGGTTTTAAGCGACTAATTCTTTTGCTTTAACAGCGGCTGTACCGGCATCAGGAGCAAATCCATCGGCGCCGATTTCTGCTGCGTATTCCGGTGTCACAGGGGCTCCGCCAACAATGACTTTAACATCTAATCCACTGGCTTTAATGGCGGCAACCGCTTCTCTCAGGGCTGGCATGGTTGAGGTCAGAAGACCGGAACAGGCTACTAATTTTACATTATCGTTGTCTTTAATGGTCTGTACAAAAGTTTCTGCGGGTACGTCAACCCCAAGGTCAACCACATCAAATCCCGCACTTTCAATCATCATGGAAACGAGATTCTTTCCGATGTCATGCAAATCGCCTGCAACGGTACCAATCACACAGGTTCCCAAAGAGGTTGCGCCATCTCCTGCAAGAAGCGGTTTTAACACATCCACACCCTTTGACATGGCTTTTGCCGCAATGAGCATTTCCGGTACAAAAATTTCTCCGGACGAGAATTTTTCTCCAACCACGCCCATGGAATCCACCATCGCCTGGAGTATTTCTCCCGGTGCGATTCCTGCGTCTAATGCTTCCTGCACCAATCCTGGTACGAGTTTTGATTTTCCGGCTTCCACTTTAGCTTTTACTTCTTCAATTTTTGACATTCTTTCTTCCTCCTTATTTTTACTGGCCTAACTATTTTATTTTCTTGTGAACATGTGACTAATGAAATGATGCTTTAATATTTTGAATTGATCTAAATCCTCAGGCTTTAACCGGCCCAAAGATACCTTCCCGATAAGCGCCAATGTATTCCATGCAGTAGTCGTCGTCGCCAAGCAGGGCTTCGGTTGCAAAAATGATACCCATCAGATCACGGTTGGTTGGATCTAGAATGGCACTGTTCATGCCGGCATTCATGGCTAAAACGGTAAAGCCCATGTTAACCATTTTACGGACTGGCAGGTTGAATGAAATATTACTCACAGCTCCAGTGACGTGAATAGTGGGATATTGTGCTTTTATTTCACGAATCACTTCGGTAACCATGCTGATGCCTTCTTCGGAAGTGCAAAGCATTTCAATTAATGGATCGATGTGCATTCGGGAAGGATCGATTTTATATTCCTTCACCTTTGCCATAAGGTCCGAAAATACGTCCAAACGGTCTTTGGCGGTTTTGGGAATTCCCTTGTCGCTGTTTAAGAGCGCAACACATTCCCATGAGGTGTCAGCGATCGCAGTAAATGCCGCTTCAATTTTAGCCCCTTCTAAAGATACGGAATTGAACAGTCCGGGTTTGTTGCAGTATTTCATGGATTCGATGCAGGTGTGCACGTTGGGGCTGTCCACTGCAATGGGGGTTTCGGTCACTTCCTGTACCAGGTCAATGAGCCAATTCATAGTTTCCAGTTCAATGTCATCGTCTACTGAAGCGCAGACATCAATGAAACTGACACCGGCTTCAGTCTGAATTTTTGCAAGATTTCTTATGAAATCAGCATCTTTTTCGGCAATGGCTTTTGCGACGGATGGAATCGCTCCGTTAATTTTTTCTCCAATAATAATCATAGTCAAACCTCCTTGTTTCTCTTATCAATAATTGTCATACAGGTGGTTGTCTGCAAAATTTTATTTAAACATTTTGTTGGATGTTACTTGTATACACCAAATGCTATAAAAAAATAGTGCAACACCACATATTTCTCTTAATTTGATATTATCACCCTATTTCTGAAATGTCAACCTTATTTTAAAACTTTTCGTTTTAAGATCACACTGACTTTTTAAGATGGTTTCATGAATGGTTGAGAAAGCCTTTAGTTGATACGCCGCTAAGCTGCATATATTCTTTTTGGTAATAAACCGTTATTTTTCCAATAAGCTTTTCATATTGATCGTAACAGGATTCTTCGGCTACCAGTATTGGTGTATGCTGTGGAATTTTTAAAATCTCTGCAACAAAAGAAGGCGCTTCTTCACCAAAAATCCTAAGTTTGCGGTTTCGGCCAAAGGCCTTAAAAATCGCCGTTATTTTATCAGGATCAGAATACTTTGCCTGTTTTTGGGAAGAAAGCTCTTTTCGATAAAATAGTTTATAAATGGTAAATGCGGCTGGTATATTCCCCATATAAATAAGCTCCGGCAGACAATAGGTATTTGCTGTTATCGGATCAGTCTCCGAGCCTGGTGGTATAAAGTTCAACAAAGTTAGTTGTTCGATTCTAATTTGGTCTCGTTTTTCCCCCATGTACACTAATTCAGTCGGATTAAATGAGAGCAAGTATTTATTATGTTTCGGCACATTAACATAATAGCCGATGCGTTGAATCGCATAAAGATACCCTTTGTTCACAAGCTCATTTAATGCTTTTTTTACTGACGATTTACTTGTATCATAAATCTGACAAAATTCGGATTCCGTTGGGAGTTTGTCTCCGGATTTTAATGTATTGCTTTTTATTTTTTTGATAATATCCTCTTGAATCACTTGATAGATTTGCTGTTTCATTTATTCACCTATAACAGACTCTCCTTCGATAAGACAATTTTTATAATGACAGTATAGCTGTCCCCAACCAATTGGAGACCCTTCCAGATCCAATATTTTCTGTTCAATAATGAATACCGGATCATGGTTATTGATTTTGAGCAACGTGCTTATTTCATTTGAAGGCATATCCATCCGAATAGAAATTTTTCGATGAATATCAAACATTGACGTACGATTGGCTATGATTTCAGGAAAAGTAATATAATTGATTTCTTTTTCTACAATCGGAATGCCCGTAAAATACGGAATATATTTAATATCGTAGGCTGCTAATTGCTTATCACTGTAAATTAAATGTTTGATAACAACAACCCTTTTGTTCGGAGAGATGTTCAGTTGGTATATAAGTTCCGCACTTGGTTTGATAATATCAACTTCCATCAATCGACTTTCCTTGTTTTTTCCTTTTATGATTTCAAGCTCGTCAAAGGTAAATAGATATTTATCTGTGGCTATTTTATTTGCAAAATAACCTTTTCCAGGAACAGAATAAAGGTATTTTTCATTAACAAGCACACTGAGTGCCTTTCGCACCGTCATTCGGCTTACATTGTATTGACTGCATAATGTATTTTCAGAAGGAAGCGCGTCATTAGCTGAGATAAATCCATGGGTAATTTGGGTTCGGATATCATCCGAAATTTTTTGGTATACCGGTACTGCCATGAATTATCTCCTTTTTTTGTTTTTTTCCCTTGTCCACGCCTGAATAATCTCAATCCCTTCAGTGGCATCCCGGCTAAAAGCATCAGCTCCAACAAAATTAAAGGTCTCTTTTGTCAATGGATTCCCACCAATGATAATTTTCAATTTTTTTCTTAAATCATGTTTTTCAATTAAATCGACAGTGTCCTTCATACTTCGGATTGCTGTGTGTAAAACAACACTCAGTGCAAGAACATCCGGTTTTAGTTTTATGATATTGTCAACAAATGTTTGAGGATGGACATCAACCCCTAAATCAATAACACGATAACCGCAGGATTGGGCAAGACTCGAGAAAAGATCCTTTCCAATATCATGAAGATCCCCTTTTACAGTTCCAATCAGGATTGTCCCAATATTACACTGATTTTCAAATTCTTTTAATGGCTGCATTCGCTCCTGGGTCAGAATTTCCTTGAAAATAATACCGGACATCATTAAATCAGCAATGAAGTAGTTTCCTATTTCATACTCTTTTCCCACATAATCCATGCCTGTTTTAATGCACTCGGTAATCTCCTTTGCAGTTAATCCCGATGCAAAGGCTTGATCCACCAGCATGAGAATATCTTTCTCATTCACATCTTTTACTGCCTGAATCAGTAAATTTTTCATGAAAATTCCTCGGTTTCTATGATTTATCACAGTATAGCAAATATCGACCAATCTTACAACTACCATATACATCGTTATCGTAAATGTCCCAATTGCAAAAAGACATTGCAGTTGCCAGTTAAGCGAGGAAAAAATACGGTCAAATGTCCGAGATGTCATGAAAAATTCGAGGTTCATATTATCGTGTAAATAAAAACGCGGCTTTTTCAAAAGACCCGAATCCAATAAAAAAGTGAAATAAATAGTTCCACAATTCACCTCAATTGTACCATTTTCTTGTGAAACTTTATAACATCATCATAAAATATCTTGAAGAAAATTATGGAACTGTGATTACTGTTATAAATCAGGAGTTGAGAATTTTTAATTTTTGAAGCCATTTCTTTAACGTCATGGATATTTTAATAAGACCAGCTAATAAAAGTCAATAGTTAATTTCATATATTTTTAGAAATGAGGATTGATAAAAATGGCATGGCAAACAAGCCATCAAAAAATCCGAACAATGGCCAAAAATCAGCTAATAGAAATTTACAGGGTTAAGCGACCAAAGTGAGGCCGGAAACAGCAGATAAAGATCCGTGCACAGCCGGTTTTTCAGTTCAGTCAGCATATCTGAAATTGAATAGTACTCACGCAACAAAAACCGCAGGGCAAGAATCTGGGGTTCTGGAACCAGTGAATACTTGACATTCTGAAATTTAGCCAGCCGGGCAATGGATTCTGCATCTTTTGCATCATTTTTCACTTGTCTTAAGTCGAAATTTTTGGTAGAATGAACACATAGAGGATTGAGGACAAATCCTTTGAGATCATCCGATTTTCAAAAAGATTTTTATTATATCAACATATAATTCATCAGCTAAATTAACGCTTAAACAAAGCTGAGTTGTTAATGCACTGCAATAATATTAACATCTTTTTCACCAACAAGCTGACTTTGCTCTCAGAATGCAGAAACGATCATTCTTTACATTCTAGCAATTTATTCAATTGCCACTGCCTTTCATCTGAAACAGCTTCCATACATTCAGGTTTCATTAGGTTTATTACTTTTACAGAATAATCACTTGCTACCATTGCATGCTCTCGCATATGACCGCTTCCGACAGCCTGTCCTACAACTCTCAATGCCGTTTTTTCAATTTCATTTTCACTGGTTCTTGCCTGTTGATGAATTTTAAAACCTGCCTGACGCACATCATACATTCTGGCTTTCCCATTCTGCCACCGTACATTTGTATCAAATTTAAACATTCTCCAAGATTTTAATTACCAGTATTCTAAAAATATTTTACAATTTCCTCGGCTGCTTTTCTTTTTGGCATATTAGGTTCCTGGGTGCCATAGCCCAATGCGATGACAGACACAATAATTTCATCTTCACTTACGGATAGCATTTCCCGAATTTTGTCAGCATCTCGAATTCCCATGACTAATGTATCCAATCCCATATCCTTTGCCTTAAGAATCAGAATGCTATTATTCAAACCCAAATCATATGATCCCCAGCCGTTGCCCAGTTCATTGGTAGGTTCTCCGCTTGGATCAAATCCGGATGCATTTTTAACAAATGCAGTGATAATCAGTACCGGCGCATCCGCAGAATTGTTGGCGTTAAACGGTGGCAAACACGTTTGTTTGAATTTAGCAAGGGTTTCTTCTGACCGAATGACATAATACCGGGCTGACTGAGAATTTTTCCATGATGGTGCCAAAATCGCAGCGTCGATAATTTCTTTAATCGTGGCTTCATCTACCTTTTTAGCCGGATCATACTTTCTTACACTTCTTCTTGATTCAATGACTTTTTGAAATTCCATAATGACCTCCATGGTTTTATTATTTATTATACCGCAATTTTTAATATTATTTAAACTATTTTTGACTTACTGCTAGATTATACTCAATAAAAACTTGGCGTTTATGACAGGAAAGGATCTATATTATGTCACTTTATTAATGGCAACAGACCACTCATCCAGTTCGCTCATGAATAAGGCATGATGGCAGGGTATATAATTTATGGAACAAATTATGCTAAAGGAAGAATAATAATGAGCATTGGCAATTTTTCAGTTAGTTTATCGGTAAAAGACATAAAGATTTCAAAGGAGTTTTATGAAAAACTGGGATTTAAAGTATTTAAAGGAGATATAGAACATAATTGGCTGATTATGCAAAATGAAGATTGTACGAATATTGGGTTGTTCCAAGGGATGCTCGAAAAAAACATTCTTGCATTTAATCCTGGCTGGAATTGTAAAGCTGAAGAAGTCAATCCTTTTCCAGATATCAGAACCTTGCAAAATGAATATCCTTGAAACTGAACTAAAAATGATTGCAAGCAAATTAATACCAAAGAAAAATTTCAGAGAATGTCAAAAAGAAGCGGAGAACCATTGGACTGACAGAATTCGAATCAATCATTTCGACCTTTTTATTTCAGAATCAATTTTTTCATTAATAAATCTTCAATATTCCGACGACCATCAAGAACTGAAATGATATAGACTTTGTCTGCTTCAATTTTATAAATAATTCGCCAGGGTGAAAGTAATATTTCACGATACGTTAAAAAATTATAAGCTTTTAATTCTGAGACAATGCGTCCACGCATTGGTAACAATTCCAATTGAGCCACTTTTTCCTCGATTTTATCAAGGATTTTTAAAGCCAGGGATTTATCATCAAACGCAATGTATTCAATGATTTCAAATAAATCTTCTTTTGCCTGATTCGACCATAAGATCTTATATTGCTCCATTTGCTATATCGCTTCGATGTTCTTTCTCAGTTCAGAAAAAACATCTTTGTTTTTATGAAGATTCCCCTCACTGATTGAATTTTCTGATATCTGAATCAATTTCATTAATGAAAGTGCATTGATCATATTCTGATACGATTCAACATCCAGCAAAACCCCGCGTGCTTCACCATTTTGTGTAACAATAATGGGATTCTTATTTTCATTAATATAATTCAGCATATCCGCGGCATGAGTTTTAATATATGAAATGGGTCTAATGTCTTCTTTAAGATTGATGTTCATTTGTTTACCTCCTAGTTCCAGTACAAATATAATACTATATTAAGACTAGCTCGTCAAGAGTAATCACTTTTATTAGGATTTCTATATAGCCTTCTGTTCCATTTATAAACAAAGTAGCGGCTGACCATGCCATATTTTGGATATTCACGATAACCGATGAAATTTCGGATCAGGCTGATCATCCGTTGTGTGGGAATCTTACCGCTGAGTTTACCGATTTTATCCCGGTCTTCCACCTTGAGAATCGATAACTGATCGAGTAATTCGTTAATCGACGACGTTTCTCCAACGATTCTTTGATAGGCTTCAGTCGAAATGAAAAAACCATCCGGTACGCGGATGCCTTTAATCCTGGAAAGTTCCCCCAGGTTCGCGCCTTTACCCCCAACAGCTATGAGATTTGTTTTGTCAATATCCTCAAAACCAAGCACATAAAAGCTCATATATTTTCCTTCTTTGACACCGTTTTTTCGTATTTCCCATCTCTACCTCCCTGTTCATTATTTTCCACAACATTTTTTGAATTTTTGGCCACTGCCACAAGGACACGGATCATTCCGACCAACCTTATTTTTACTGATAGTCGGTTTGTTTATTGTCGAATCCTCTTGTGTGCTTTTAAAAGGCTCTTTGGGTAACGGTCTTAAATGTTTTCTGTCTTCCTGAAAGACCTCATTGGGTGTATGCCCTTTCAGCACCCATTGACGGGTACTATTATGCACATCTGTGATTTTTTTAGCTAATTCCTCTGAAAATTCAAAAGATGGAAAAGCCAGCCGACTCTCCAGGTATTTTATGATCTGTATCAGCTTTGTCTCCTCATTAATCATTCTGGTTATCTGTAAAATCATTTCATTTAAATCTGTTGAAGACAGCTCATAGTATTCATGAAGAAAACGGATGAGCTGATTCATTTCTGGTGTTTTGTCGATAAAATCACACGGCGGTTGAATGCTCTCGGCTTCACAGATGTTGTGGATGGAACTGTCTACAACATTTTGGTGCGGCTTGAAAAGAAGAAACTCGTAGATATAGAAAAAAAGCCGTCCGATATGGGCCCGCCGCGCAAGTTTTATGTACTCAACGAC
>JAENWK010000156.1 GCA_016650045.1 Eubacteriaceae bacterium
AAAGGTGGCTGTTGTTGTGGATAGCCTATAAGATTATATGAATATTAAATATTAATGCAGCGAATTTTAACGCCTCAATCATAGTTTTAAAATTATAAAAAGTTGATTGAAATTATTTAAAGCTGCCAGTTTATAAAAATTCAAACAATGGAAAATAAAATTCCTTTAAAAGATAATCCTGAAGCGTCAAAAAAACCCAAAAAAGAGGTTATTATTGTAACAGGAAGCAGCGGATTAATAGGCACATCATTAATTCACAAAATTGCTCCACAATACCGTGTTGTAGGGATGGATAATACCGGCTATCCCTTTCCGCCTAAAGAAGCTGAATGTGTGTGCATGGATATTACCAGCGATGAAAGTATGTCGTTCAATTTCGAAAGAATCCGTTATGAATATGGCAACAGAATAGCTTCAGTGGTTCATCTGGCAGCTTATTATGATTTTCTCGGCAAACCTTCGGACTTGTATGATAAAATTACGGTGAAAGGAACAGAAAGGCTACTCAAATTCCTGCAGGATTTTGAAGTGGAACAATTCATTTTTTCAAGCAGTATGCTGGTGTACAAACCTTCTTCACCTGGGGTGCCGATTACGGAGGAATCACCTTTGGAACCCAAATGGGATTATCCGAAATCGAAAGTTACGACTGAAAAAGTAATGCACGAAAAACGGAGTAAAATTCCTGTAGTGATGATGCGTGTAGCCGGGCTTTATAGTGAAGCAGGAGATTCTATACCCGTCACCAACCAAATCCAGCGCATTTACGAAAAACAAATTTCAGCAAGACTGTATCCTGCTAACACAGCCCATGGCAGCACCTATGTGCACCGGGATGATGTCATCAATTCGATAGTTTTGGCCATTGAAAAAAGAAAGGATCTTCCACAAGAAACAATATTGAATATTGGTGATGACGAAACCCTAAGTTATCAGGAATTGCAGGATATTATCAGTACAGAGATTCACGGCAAAAAAATGCCCATCATCGCCATTCCAAAGTGGTTTGCCAAAGCTGGGGCATTTATGCAAAATATTTTCGGCAAAGCCTTTATAAAACCTTGGATGATAGATCTTGCCGATGACCATTTCGAAATGGACAGCTCCAAGGCTAAAAAGTTGTTGGGCTGGAAACCCAAACACGGTTTGCGGGATACCCTTCCTAAAATGATTAAAAAATTAAAAGATCATCCAAAGAAATTTTATCAGGAGAATAATTTGAATAAATAAACACGAATGAAGATTCATTAACTTAAATCCAATCGTATGATGAAAAAAAATGACCCTTCCTCAATGTCCCATAAAGGTGGTGCAGATAAATCTTCAAAAAAGACACAATACACCTGCACCATGCATCCTGAGATCCTGAGTGATCAACCGGGCAAATGCCCGAAATGCGGAATGACGCTGGTGAAAAAGAAGGAAGCAAAAAATGAAATGTCAGGCCACAAAATGGAAGGTATGGGCTCACGAGGCGTCACCCGTCCAATGATGGACATGGAGAGCCATAACCACAAGGATATGGATATGGATATGGGTGCCATGAAAATGAGTGCAGAGGATCGAATGGAAATGCTGAAGAAGCATCATAAGCAAACCATTTGGGTCTATTGGGTAGTGGTACTGCTGGGATTCTGGATGATTTCCACTCCCCTTACCTTTGATTACGCCAAAAACGTGGTAGAACCCAGTGGCGGAAGAGATGTGTGGATTTCTCTTACTGATCGTATAGCAGCAATGCGCTGGAGCGATATTATCAGCGGAATATTGCTGGTATTTTTTGGATGGCGTTCCCTTAAGCCTAACCGCCCCTACAGCGTTTGGATATGCTGCTTTATTGGGATATGGATCAGTATGGCTCCCCTTATTTTCTGGGCTCCAACTGCTGTCGCCTATTATAACGGGACTATGGTTGGTGCTTTGATTATTGCATTGACCATTCTTATTCCCGGGATGCCAAACATGATTACCTATATGAAAATGGGGGGCGATGTACCTACGGGTTGGAGCTATAATCCCTCAAGCTGGCCACAGCGTTCAATTATGATTGGATTGGCATTTATGGGATGGTTAGCCTCCCGGTATTTGGGAGCTTTTCAATTGGGATACATAGATTATGCCTGGGATCCTTTCTTTGGTGGAGGCACCATGAATGTTTTAAATTCTGATATGTCCCACTCCTTTCCAATATCTGATGCTGCATTGGGAACACTTGCATACACTTTGGAATTTCTGATGGGATTTATGGGAGGAACTTCCCGTTGGCGCACCATGCCGTGGATGGTCACCTTTTTTGGCATCCTGGTCATTCCACTGGGATTCGTGAGTATTTTTTTAATCATTTCACAGCCGCTTTCAGTAGGGGCCTGGTGTGCCCTATGCCTGTTTTCAGCTATAATTATGCTTCCAATGATCCCCTTACAAATTGATGAAGTGATTGCCATGTGGCAACATATGGTTCAAAGAAAACAAAAAAAAGATTCCTTATGGAAGGTGTTTTGGAAAGGCGGGGAAGCATTGTCCACTGAAACAGATCAACGTTCCCCCGAACTTGCAGAATTTATTGACAGTCCGTGGATGGTATTTAAATCTTCAATTTGGGGAATGTCCTTCCCCTGGATGTTGACGATTTCTACAGTTTTAGGGATTTGGTTGATAGCCTCTCCCACGGCTTTCGGGATTGGCATAGAAACTCCATTTGCCGATTTAAATCATTTGGGTGGGGCACTTGTAATTGTATTTGCGGTAATGGCCATGGCTGAGGTACTTAGAAGTTTCCGTTACTTTAATGTATTGCTTGGCCTTATATTGGCCGTGATGCCATGGTTTATGGAAGATGTCAATATAGTGTTTGCGTTAAGCACTAGCTTAACGGGACTTTTTGTAATGGCACTTTCCTTTTCAAAAGGAAAAATAAAGGAAAAATATGGGCTGTTTGATAAGTATATTCTTTGAACAT
>JAENWK010000146.1 GCA_016650045.1 Eubacteriaceae bacterium
ATGGTGAAAAAATAAGCATAATAAATACATTTGATTTTGCTCCTGAAGGAGATTCTCCACTGGCTTTACCAAACGAACTGGCCATTAATATGGAAAACGGAAAATCGTATTTGTATGTCGTGCTGAATGGCAATAATAAACTGGTGAAAATTGATATAGAAACAAAGCAGAATGTCTGGTCGGTGGATACAGGTGTCGCTCCTTACGGAATAATCATTAATAAAAACAGGGTCTTTGTTACAAACTGGGCAGGTTCTATTCCTGAAGAAAACACACAAAAAGAAACTGCAGGAGTACCTTACGGAAAGGCTTTTATTGACCCTGTGACCGGAGCAACAAACTCCGGATCAGTGATGGTTTTCGCTCTTAATGATGGAAAAATTATCCGTAATATTCCGGTAGGACTTCATCCGAATGATTTGATTAGCAGCAATGATGACCGGTATATTTTTGTGAGTAACAGCAATAGCGACAATGTTTCAGTAATTGATGCAGATTCATTTGAATCGCTTGAAACTATAGACGTAAAAATTATCAAGGGCGAAATTGGTTTTATTGGCGATTCTCCAAATGCTTTGGCGATTAGTCCTGATAACGACCGTTTGTATGTTGCCAACGGAATGGATAATGCGGTGGCAGTTATAAAACTTGATCTGCAGAACAGGAATAGCCAGGTTGAAGGGTTTATTCCAACAGAAGCATATCCCGGAGGACTGGCGATTCATGATAATAATTTATTTGTAACTAATCTGGAGGGCGAAGGCGCCCGGGTAAACAGCCGCGAAATGAAAAATGCGGATGAAATCACCAAAAAAGTCAGCGAAGGAGCCTATAACTCTCACCGTCAAAAGGCAACCATTTCTATCATCCCTCTGCCCAATAGCAATCAATTGACAAAATATACTGAAAAGGTAAAGACTCAGATGCTTCATTTCAGAACAGATCTGGCCCGCCTATCACCCCGGAAAAATCAACCGACCAGGCCTGTTCCGGAGCGCATCGGGGAACCTTCGGTATTTAAGCATGTGATTTACATTATTAAGGAAAACCGTACATATGATCAGGTTTTGGGTGATATGCCGGAAGGAAACGGACAAAAAGATTTGTGCATTTTTGGCGATCAGGTAACGCCGAATCAACATCAGCTTGCACGTAAATTTTTGTTGCTCGATAATTATTATGCATCAGGGAAGTGTTCGGCCGAAGGGCATCAGTGGACAGATGCCGCGATGGTTACCGATTATGTGGAGAAGAATGTGCGTGCCTGGTTCAGAAGTTATCCGCATGTTCAGAATGATGCGTTGGTGTACAGCCAAAAAGGATTTATATGGAACAATGCAGCAGATCATGGAAAAACGGTGCGTATTTATGGGGAAGCCAGTATGCCTGAAATGGATCCGAATCTTACCTGGACCGCTATTTACGAAAATTATAAGGCAGGCAAACCCCTTGTTTTTCACAATACAACAACCATATCGAGGGTAGCGCCTATGCTGTCTCAAAACTATCCCGGTTCTGACGAGTTGAAAATTACCGATCAGTTTCGTGCCAGTGCCTTTATTGAAGAATTAGAAGCATATGAACAAATGTCCGGAGATCAATTTCCGGAGTTATCCGTTATGGCATTATCGACAGATCACACCACGGGATCGAGACCCGGAATGCCAACACCGCGGGCGATGGTTGCCGACAATGATCTGGCATTGGGACGAATTATCGAAGCAGTAAGTGAAAGCCGGTTTTGGGCGAATACAGTTATTTTTGTTACAGAAGACGATTCACAGGCCGGATGGGATCATGTGTCATCATACCGGACAACTGGTTTTGTAGTGAGTCCATACAGCCAAACGGGAAAAACAATATCTACAAATTATAATCAGACTTGCATTGTACGCTCTATTGAGCAAATATTGGGAATTCCTCCGATGAACATTATGGATGCCACGGCCTTACCGATGTTTGACTGTTTTGAAAATGAGGCGATACATTCTCCGTTTTCAGCGGTAGAGAATAAAATACCTTTAGACGAGATGAATCCAGAACTGAGTTCTTTAACCGGAATGGCTTTATCTTTTGCCAAACAATCGTTACGTCCGGAGTATACGCATATTGATGCGGGGAATGATGATGTTTTAAACCGTATTATTTGGTATAGTGCAAAAGGGGAACAGTCCTATCCGGCGGCTTTGGCTGGACCAGCAGACGACGATGATGACGATTAAAAATTTGATTTTAATTCAGAAGACTTGAATAAATAAGGTAAATAAGTTTGACTCATTCAACTAAAAAAAGTCGCTTCGCTCCGATATGGCGTTTCAGACCCGGTGGAGATTGCTGAAGGCATTCTCTTTATCAAACAGAATAAACCCATCAGGACTGGTTTTTAAACTCCACCAATCCTGATCCTGATTCCTTAATGAAGGACTGCGTTTTTAATATACTGTAGCGCTGTGGAGCGTATAGTGGTGCACTGTGGTTCGTGTTATATTTTCGCTGAAATCTGCTTTTTTTCTGCTCTGTCGGTAGGGCTAGTTATCTATGGCTTTGATACACAAACGATTAGCCTATGTTTATTTAGATAATTTAATCATTCTGGTTATCAGCCTTTTCTCTAAGCTATTTCTTGGAAGAAAAAGCGAGCAAAAATAACCTTGTGCCAATCCGCTGAAACGCGAATTGAAAAAATGGGACCCTGCTTCGCCCCATTTTTTTCGCGCACTTCTTTTCTCTGTCCTGATCACAGAGAAAAGAAGCAAAAGAGAAGATCCCAACTTTTTTCTTTATAGAATGATTATTCCGGAGTAAACTGAACCACCATTCCGGGGCAAACTGAACCAAATGTTAAAAGATGGATTTGCAAATCAAATATAGATTAATTGTTGATACTTTTCTTTCTCAATGATTCTCCTTTTAAATCGAAGCGATGAGCATTTCCTGACAATATGTCCATTATCGCATCGGCAATTGTTGACACACCAATGTATTCATACCAATTAGCAACCGGTAATTGAGATGTAATAATGACCGATTTTTTTCCATACCGGTCTTCAAGGATTTGTAGTATTACAAGCCTTGAAGTTGCATCTAAAGGATGTAGTCCAAAATCATCGAGTATGAGCAAGTGGGTCTTTTCTATTTGAGCGAGGAACTTGAGCAGGGTTCCTTCCAGC
>JAENWK010000173.1 GCA_016650045.1 Eubacteriaceae bacterium
TCATTTTTATTCATGGCTTTCCACTTAACAAATCAATGTGGAATAAGCAGGTTGAAGTTCTCAAGGAAGATTACCGTGTAATTGTCTACGACATTCGCGGCCATGGGGACTCTGATACCGGAACTGACGATTTTTCAATCAGGCTTTTTGAAAATGATTTAATCATGCTTATGGATAAGCTAAAGATTGACAAAGCTTCACTGTGTGGACTTTCTATGGGCGGGTATATTGCTTTAAACGCTATTGTATACAACCCGGAACGATTTGATTCGCTCGTATTGTCTGATACCAGTTGCCTGGCCGATACACCTGAAGCAAGAACAAAAAGATTGAATATGATTCATACTATTTTAGAAAATGGCGTAAGTAACTATGCCGACGAAAGTGTAAAAAATCTTTTTGCTCCTGAATCATTTAGCACAAAAGAGGCAGAAATTGTTTCGGTAAGGGAGATGATATGTAATACAAAAGAAGTATCAATTTGTTGTTCCTTGCTGGCTTTATCCGCCCGTAAAGAAACATGCCACAAACTTTCCGGTATAGACGTACCTGTGCTCATTTTAGTAGGCGAAGAAGATAAAATAACACCACTGGAAGTATCAGGGATGATGCATGAAAATATTAAAAATTCCACGCTCCATGTTATTCAGCATGCAGCCCATTTAAGCAATATGGAAAATCCCGAAGAATTTAATAAGCAATTGCAGAGTTTTTTTGCAACAGTTTACAAAAAAACAACAAAGGCTGGCACCGGCAGTGATAACACAATTATAAGACAATTGCGCTACAAACTGAATATGCTTTTTTCTATTTAATCCCGATATAACATGAAAAAGAAAAAACTAACAACAGCAAGTGGCCGTCCATATACCGAGTTTGAAAACTCCATGACAGTTGGAAACCGTGGGCCTATTCTATTACAGGATTATTTTCTGCACGAAGATATGGCACACTTCAACCGTGAACGCATTCCTGAAAGGGTAGTACATGCAAAAGGGGCTGGAGCATTCGGCACTTTCACCGTAACGAATGACATAACACAATACACCAAAGCAAAAATATTTTCTGAAATTGGTAAGCAAACAAAGATGTTTGCCAGGTTTTCGCAAGTTGCCGGAGAAAAAGGCAGTGCCGACAGCGAAAGAGACCCACGTGGTTTTGCACTAAAGTTTTATACTGAAGATGGTAACTGGGATTTGGTTGGCAACAATACACCGGTGTTCTTTATTAAAGACCCTAAGAAGTTTTCGCATTTCATTCATACTCAAAAGCGCGATCCAAAAACAAATTGTAAAAGCTGGACGATGAAGTGGGATTTTTGGAGTTTAACGCCCGAAAGTTTGCATCAGGTTTTAATATTGATGAGCGACCGTGGAACGCCTCTATCGTACCGCAATATGAATGGTTATGGAAGTCACACCTTCTCGCTCTTCAATAAAAATAATGAAAGGATTTGGGTAAAGTTTCATTTCAAAACATTGCAGGGAATAAAAAATTTTAACGGTAAAGAAGCAGATGAAATGAGGGGCATTGACCCCGATCAGGCACAACGGGATTTAGTGGAGACCATTGAGAAAAAGGATTTCCCAAAATGGGCGTTACAAATACAGTTGATGACCGATGAACAGGCAAAAACGTTTAAATGGAATCCATTTGATATCACTAAAGTATGGTTCCATAAGGACTTTCCATTGATTGATGTGGGAATAATGGAATTGAATAAAATTCCTGAAAATTATTTTCGAGATGTAGAGCAGTCGGCATTTAATCCGGCACATGTTATTGATGGTATTGGTTATTCGCCCGATAAAATGTTGCAAGGTCGGTTGCTTTCCTATCCGGATGCACACCGTTACCGCTTAGGAACTAACTATGAGCAGATTCCTGTAAACCAATGTCCTTACGGACATTCAAATTACCAACGTGATGGACTTATGCAGGTTGGAGATAATGGAGGCGCAAATCCGAATTATCGCCCCAATAGTTTCGACGATATTGTTGTTGACGAAAGCTACAAAGAACCTGCAATGCCAATGGAATCAAATATTGCCGATTGGTTCGATCGCAATGAAAATGACGACGACCACTTCACACAACCTGGTATATTGTTTAGCAAAGTAATGAACGATCAGGAAAGAAAAAACACTGTTAGTAACATTGTAAGTACTATGAAAGACATTTGTGGTGAAAAGAAAGATGAAATTATTAACCGGCAGTTATGCCATTTCTTCCGTGCCGATAGTCAATTAGGAATGGCGGTATCAAAAGGATTGGGAATTACTATTAATAAAAAGGAAATAAATCAAATAAAGTAACCTAGAAATAATTAAATATTTAAAGCGATGGAAAAATCTCTTGACAAAACAATGACTGGAATGGCTAGAGCAGAATATATTGAAGTAGAACCCAATGTTCGCCTTCATATTACAGATGCAGGCAAAGGCAGGCCAATTGTATTGATACACGGCTGGCCTTTAAGTGATGAGATGTATGAATACCAATACAACGAACTGATAAATAAAAATTTCCGTGTAATTGGTATAACATTAAGAGGTTTTGGTAAATCTGATAAACCATACGGAGCTTATGATTACGATGTACATGCATCTGATATAAAAAAAGTTTTAGATAAGCTGAAAATAGAAGA
>JAENWK010000068.1 GCA_016650045.1 Eubacteriaceae bacterium
AGCCGCTGAATCGAGAACTGCCTGGCAAACCTTCTGTGTCTCCAATGCTTCTTTGAAGGTTGGTGAGCATGATTCTCCTGTTTCCAGGCTTTTAAAGAAATCTGCCACTAGGTGAACGAAAGTATGCTCATAACCTATACTTGTTCCGGGAATCCACCATCTATCCATATAAGGCTGGTCACTATCAGAAACATGGATTGAGCGCCAACCGCGCACAATTGAATCATCACCGTGGTCAAAATATTCGAGCCGGTTCATGTCATGCAGGTCCCAACGAATGGAGGCATGCTCCCCGTTGATTTCAAAAGTAAACAGAGCTTTATGACCACGGGCATAACGGGTAGATTCAAACAAGCCTAAACTGCCGTTTTCGAAATGACAATGGAATATACATGCATCATCGATATCCACTTTCTGTACCTTACCGGTTTCCTGATGCACACGTTCTTTGATAAAGGTCTCTGTCATAGCAGAAACATCCCTGATCCCTCCATTCAGCCACATTGCTGTATCAATACAATGGGCCAGAAGGTCTCCCGTTACACCAGATCCAGCCGCAGCCGAATCCAAACGCCATAAGGCTTCACCTCCTTGGGGCAAATTTGCATTGATGGTCCAGTCCTGAAGAAAGTTGGATCGGTAATGAAAGATTCTACCTAGCTTACCCGAATCGATTATCTGTTTGGCTAAGGTAACGGCCGGAACGCGACGGTAGTTATACCATACGGTATTCTTAACACCTGCCTTTTCAATGGCATCCACCATAGGTAACGCTTCTGTTAAAGTTCGGGCAAGTGGTTTCTCGCAAAGAACCATTTTTCCAGCATTTGCAGCAGCAATCGCAATCTCGGAATGCATATTATTGGGTGTACATATATCAACAGCATCAATATCCTTACGCGCAATGATAGACTTCCAATCTGTTTCGATCGACTCATAGCCCCATTGGTTTGCAAATTCCCTTACTTTATTCTCACTGCGCGAACAAACAGCTTTCAATACCGGGTGATATTCCAATTCAGGAAAAAAATCACCAATACGCTTATATGCGTTCGAATGTGTCCGCCCCATTAATCCACATCCAATCAATCCAATTCTTAATTCTTTCTTTTTACTCATTTTATCACTGTTAGTTATGTAATTTTTAAAAAAACAGAGTTACAAGAAAATTACTCCGGTTCGTACCAGCCATGTAAATTCCGGACTTCAATCATTGCGGCTAGGATATCATTCCACGTCTGCTGCTGCATCATCACTTCGTTCGAGAACATACATCCATCCCAGCAAATATGTTTAAAAGTTTTTGTTAGTTCTCCTTCCTCATCGCGCAGCCAGTGGCCAGCATCCTGTGCGATATTAAGTCTTCCATTAGGGTCAGTAGCTAGGCAGTGGCGGCCCGTTTTATCATGAGACCCTGTTCCATGCACCGTGCCATCATTCTGAGCCACGTGAAAATCGATGGTCCATGGACGAAGAGCTTTGGTTACAGTTTTAAGAGCTTCAGTCAATGTATCCCGGTCGCTCCATTCAAAGTCTTTAGGCAGAATACGGTCTTCCGGTCTATTGAAACCCAGCAGGTACAATAAGGTATGAGACATGTCAGCCTGGAATCCAATGTTAGGACGATCAACGGCCTCTAAAGTTTCAACCATTGTTTTCCAGCTGTGTATGCCACCCCAACAAATTTCACCCTCAACAGCTAAACGTTCTCCGTATTCGGCGGCAACGTCGCAGGCTTCCCGGAAAGTTTGGACAATCAGTTTAGAATTGTTTACCGGGTCTTCTGCCCAATTTTCAACGGAGCTGGCCGAATCAATCCGAATAATTCCGTTTGGTCGAACTCCAAACTCGCGTAATTTCTGCCCAAAGCGACAGGCTTTGCGAACTATTTCCACAAATTGTGCGCGATCTTCTTTACTACCCATTGCAGGGTTTCCCCAGATGGGCGCAACAATGCTACCAATTTTCAGGTTAAAAGAGGAAACTTTGGCAGCTAGTTTTTCGATTTCATCATTTGTACAGTCAATATTGATATGCGGCTCTAAAAGCCCAATGTCTACACCATCAAATTTTACACCGTTTACTTCAGCAGCAGCGGTCATTTCCAACATTTTATCCAAAGAAATGACTGGCTCTGAATCAGGTCCTTTTCCCACGATTCCAGGCCATGTAGCATTGTGAAGTTTGGGATAATTATTTTCAGCCATAAGTTAAATTATTTAAAGTTTGAAGTTTATTCCAAAATCAGATCAGGATTTCCAGGTCCAAAGTGTTTTAGCATCACTATCGGATCAGTTGCAGAAGTATTAACTATCTGAACACCTTCCATAGCTGCGCTTTCACTAATGAAGAACTCATCATTGGTCAACTGCCCATACCTTATTAAAGCAGGTGTCTCAACCTCCCATACCCCCATTTTGCCACGCCCTTGCATCATAATCATTCCATAAGCTGCATTATCTTTGATGGTAACGCTTTCTCCTGGAAAAATGGTGAGTTCTTTAGCACTAAAAGCATCTGATTTATAACAAATCCAATTTTCGAGGTAACCTCTGGCTTTCATCTCATCTAACGGACTAACTGGTTTGGGAGCCATAAAGCGATTTTCCATTATATGGGGATCTACATTAAGCTCCCATTCAATTACCTCCAACAATTGGTCATAGTCCCCTATCCTTTCCTTCGGTGTACCATTCCACAACAGTTCCTCCGGAATAATGGCTTCATTAACCAATGACTGATACATCGCGAAAACATCGGAAGCTTTTTGAGGTTCATAGGTACACATACTCCCTGGTGCGTGAAGCAGCCCTGGAGGAACATCCCAACCAGTACCCGGTTCCAGTCGAAAGGCCTGAGAATAATTTGTGATCTTGTTATCTCCTTTTGGGAAGTTTTCCAAACACTTGCGAATTTCTTCTTTTGTGGTGCCGGGAGAAATTCCAAAAAAAGTATAAGGAAAATCTCCTTCATGATTATTCAGTTGTGGCGGAAAATAATAAGCCTCCGGTTTACCCAATTGGCCTATCAGTTTAGCATGCTCATCATTGTGATGGATATGGTGAGGGAGTGGTCCCATATTGTCAAAAAACTTAGAATACATCGGCCAACTACCATGCTCCTTCCATAGACGATCTCCAATTAAGACACCTTTCAACTCATCAATGGCATCCTTCAAAAGTAATTTTTCTTCTTTTGCTCCATTCTTAAAAACAACGGAACTCAAGCCTTCATTTTCCCCCGTTAAAGGTCCGTTTTTTGCTGGAGTAGTGGAAGATAGCCAGCGTTCGTCAATACCGCCCCTCTCGCCTCCAAGAACATAGTAATCATCGGGATGTAATTTAATTCTTCGCCCTGGCACACAAAAAGATCGAGGCACCCATGTAGGGGCCAAACGTAAAATTCCTTTTCCCTGTTCTAATGCTTTTTCTGCTAAACTTATTTTTGCTGATGTTTCCATAAAATATGATCTTTAGTTCTTATGAATGATATTTTTTAAAAATTCTTTAATTTGAGTCAAATTATTTAAAACTTCTATTTCAAGGTCATATACCTTGCTTTCTCCCGGGGCAAGATAAATAAGTTTTTTCTGGTCCCTAGCCTTTGCCTGTCCTATTGGAAAGTTTGTTCCAGGTTCAAGCCCTGTCACATATTCGCCTTTACCCCAATGTTGCCAGTTGGTTAAGCAGGGCAACTGTTCTTTGCTAAACCTTAAGGCCACTGCAATCCCAAGTTGAGAGTTATGCAGCCCACATCTATACTGTCCGAAACCATCTGGCGTTGGGTCAATGAAAATAGCCTCCTCTCCTCCTCCGCTATGCTTCACTAATGGAGCGGAACATTTACGGAAGTTATCCCCCCTTTTTAAAATATTATTTTCTATGATATCATCAGGTGCCTGCCAAGTTCCCCGCCAGAGAATGTCTGACCCCTCATCAACTAAAGGCCAGCCAAAATTGAAATGGTATAGCATCATGTGTGGAGCAGGAGTATTTCCCTTATTTATCACCTCATCATGAACCCTAATAAATGCCTGCCCAAGTTTTCCTGATATTGTACGCCTCAATTCAAGACAGGGTCCAAAAACTTGCGTTTGTTTGATTTTTCCTGTAATACTCATTTCCATTTTGCCGGTAATAGGGTCAGGCTGGATAATGGATTCAATTTCTGCCGGGCTATTGCTAATGGATCCGTGAAGGCCACGTTCACCATTTGAATCCAATTCCGGACCTCCAACATGTGTCAAGCCACAAGTGGTAAGTAAACCTCCCCCGAAGGTCCTTAACCAATCGATTCCTCTACTGGAAAATGGTTCAGGAAAAGTTATGCCCGAATGACTCAGCCAGGTGAGACTATGTTGATTATAAAAAGCATCTGCGATATCCATTGCCCGGTCAATTACCACTTTATACCGCAGACCCGTTCCTGTGTTTATCCAGGCAATACGGGTTCCCCTGCCAAAACCATTATCCATAACTGCAGTTTCTATTCCCCCTATTTGTGCAGCGTTTGATATTTTATCGCTCCAGTTTTGTTGTGCCATGTATTTATCTTCAGCGTTTTTATTGAAAACATCAATTTTATAAACAGAATATTTAACTTTTTCTTTGTTCGCTATATTCCCAATTCTAAATTTTGCTACCCAAAAACGTAAGTCATCAAATTTGGAATTTTGGTGCTTACCAAAAAAAAGTTTAATAATCAAATATAAAATATTTTCTTTTCTTAACTGTCCTGAACTGTCCTGATTTGAAGCTTCCTTAACCTTTTCTGTTTTCAAGAAAAGCATCATCCATAGAAATTCTGAGCTCCATTTAATTCATTTCCTGCTTAATTCTGTTCCTACATTTATTAAAACTGTATGTCTCTGCCTACGATATATGTTCTCTGTTTGTGAGAGATTTTTTCACTACAGGTCAGTTCCTTCTTGAATTTTTTTGAGAACATTTATCACATTTTGATTTTATAATCTTCATGAAACTCGTTTCCTGCGGACATTAAGTAAGCCATCAAATCCTTTAATTCCTCCCGATTTAAACTTTTGATAAGATCTGGCAGCATCACTGAAATATCAGAAGACTTCGTTCTAGTCACTTCACTTTTAGGAATTTCACGAAGTTCTTGTGGAGCAAAAGGATTTTGTGAAACAGAATATATATATATATATATATCATCGTCCTTATTTATAAGCCTAACTACTACCAGACTTCCGTTTTTAAGTTCAAATACGATGCCCGCATATTAATCAGATACTTCTTCATTCATCATAGAAACCGACGTAGCTTCTACCTCCTTTAAAGTAATCTTCATAAAGCTATGAAGTCCAGTCTTTTTTAGCCTCACTTAATACAGTAGCGTAATATACCTGTTGAGCAGGAGGTGTCTCTGCCAACATAGCCGCTATATACATGCCATATTGGGGGTTCCTAAGGATCAAATTGGAAAATATTTTAAACGTATTATTATCTGAATTATCATCTTCAGCTTTCCCGAGTAAAGCCATAGTCTTGGATATCACCTGAGGCGCCTCCATATTCACAAGAAGTTTGCTGAGCGACCGTTAAAGTAATAAGTTTCGGCAGGACAATCTGAATTTAGGGTAAGTTAAAACTTATTCATTTAATCCCCAAAATAATTTTCCATTCCTGTAAAGAATCAATTCAAAAGCACGCAGTAAACAAATTTATTTTTAAGGTTTTTCATAGTCAATTGTCATTAATAAATTAAGCATCTCATACTGCAATTTCAATCCTCATGTCTTGCAGGAACAACAATTGCCTGACTTAATGTTGGCGGGTTCTTTTCATTTAATGCCTGTGCCTGCCATTGGTTTTCAGGCTGTTGCTCTACTGCAATAAATATGGGCAGGAAAAATTAATGTTCCAATGACGTTAAAAGGATGATTAACTTTAACAATTAACCTGTAAGTACAGGATGCTCTTTCCAAAAGATATTAATCTTTTGGAACAAAAAAATGATATAATGAAATATCCATTTATACTTTTAGGTTTATTTTTTTCTTTTGTTATTTTTTCCTGCAAAAATAATAATCCGGATACAGGGAATTGGAGAGACAAGCAATCCTCGAATTTAATTCAGGAAAAACCACATAATTTATCTCCGGAAGGAATGGTATGGATACCTGGCGGCGAATTTAAACAAGGTGCCCAGGACTCAGACCAAGATGGCTATGAATCATGAAAAACCTCCCCATCCGGTTGAAGTGGATGGCTTTTTTATGGACGAAACCGAAGTGACCAACGAGGAATATGCCGAATTCGTAGAAGAGACTGGTTACGTTACCGTAGC
Source organism: Eubacteriaceae bacterium (assembly GCA_016650045.1). Taxonomy (GTDB): domain Bacteria; phylum Bacillota; class Clostridia; order Eubacteriales; family Eubacteriaceae; genus Acetobacterium. The sequence continues at coordinate 6,310 of JAENWK010000068.1, forward strand.
CGAGCAGGAGATTGACTGGGAAGAGATGAAAAAACAGATTCCCCCGGGAACGCCTAAACCTCACGATTCCATCCTGCAGCCCGGCTCCCTGATTTTTAAAACGATAAAAAGCGTGTCTAACCTTTATGATTATTCCCAATGGTGGGAATGGAAGATAGGTGCCAATTGGAAACAACCTGAGGGACCGGGTAGTGATATTGAAGATAAAGATGAATATCCCGTAGTACATATAGCATATGAAGATGCGGTGGCTTATTGCGAATGGGCGGGTAGGCGATTGCCGACAGAAGCCGAATGGGAGTTTGCCGCTAAGGGTGGTTTAATTGATGCTCCTTTTTCCTGGAGGGAGGATGAAGAAAATTTATCTGCAATGGCCAACACCTGGGAAGGGCAATTTCCAATACAGAAAATACAGCTGAAGATGGTTTTATAAACAAGGCCCTGGTAAAATCCTATCCTCCTAATGATTACGGACTTTATGATATGTCGGGGAACGTATGGGAGATAACTCAGGATTGGTACAATAGTAATTATTATAAAGATATGACAGCACAGGGGAAAGTGAAGAATCCTCAAGGTGCCGAAAATCCATACAACCCAAACAATCCTAACATTCCACAAAAAGTTATAAAAGGAGGTTCTTTTTTATACAATGCCTCATATTGTGCCAGTTATAGACCTTCGGCAAGAATGGGAAATTCTCTGGATTCAGCTCAGGAACATCTTGGTTTCAGAACTGTGGCCTCTCCCGGTATGCTGCAGAATGAGTGATTTATATGTAGAAGCATCTTTTATGAAATACTGATGTAGTTTGCCTTCTGTAAGAGTAGACGAAAATCCCTCTCCCTAATCCTGAGTTTCTCATTGTAATACTGAAAAGGCCTAAAACGCTCCACTTTGTGCGTATCTTCTCACTTTGATGTCATAACCCAAATACATTCTGCCTACACTAAATTTAAGGAGGCCCAGGGTTATCCTGAAATATGCGGCAGAAATTGGAACTGGAAAATCCTATTTGTACAGCTTCAAGGAATCTCTTGCTTACGGCACTTATCCTAAACGTATTGGAATATCTGGAGTCATTTTACCTGATAGCCTTAAATCCCAAAGAGATAACAATTACCTCAAAACTCAAGAGTACGGAAATAAGATAGGAATGTTCGGAAATGACATTTAGGTAATCAGCCCTCCTTACTGCACTATCAATTAGCGGTTCGTTGAATCTTCAGGAAATATTTGGAACTGTCATACTGGCAGCCGCACCGATTTAGTGCAAATGTCGCTTCGGAATGGAGTCAGATGCTTGGTTTAGAGTTTCAGTACAGCTACCACGAAAACCTACTCAAAATGCATTTATCGAACATCCAACGGTCTAATTCATCGGGTGTTCGGTTAAAGATATAAACGAGGTTCGCGAGCAAATCTATATTTCGATAAAATTACAATAATTATAGGCCGCAAGGCGCATTGGGAAAATCAGTTAAATACGTAAAATATTGAAAAGCAGGATAGGACAGGATGCAATCATAAATATATCACAATAAGTTTGGTTTAGAAATTTTTCCAATTATTAATTCCAGAAACTTAAAATTATGAAATCAAATTTTTTAAAGAAATTATTATTTTACTCTCTTATGTCAATTGCCACATTATCTTTTGGTTTGACCGTCGAGTAGACAAGGGGAATTTCACCCCAAGCCTCTCACAGAACCGTACGTGATAGTCTCCCATCATACGGCTCTTGTTATACTCTTCAATGGCCAAGGTAAGTAAAAACCTGTTTGAAGGCTATTGAATTTGTCTCATCC
>JAENWK010000025.1 GCA_016650045.1 Eubacteriaceae bacterium
CATCATCAGCTCTGGCGGTGTTTTTTCCAGCACGGCCAGAATGGCGCTCATAATGGCGCTGATATATTTTGCATAGGTCAGTCTGATTTCTTCGGAATCAACCACCACGGTTTTGGGTAAACCGGTGGCCAGATCCCGTCCCCTGATCTCGGCCTCTAAAACTTCTGAGTCTTCATGTGCGGTGCCAATTTTTCGTTTGAGATCTTCGGCGGTGCGAACACCAATGAGGACATTGTGTTTTAAGCGCATATGCCTGACAATGGCTTCATCCAGCCGATCGCCGGCGACTTTTATGGAATGGCTGGTGACAATGCCGCCCAGCGAAATCACCGCAATATCCGTTGTTCCGCCACCGATATCCACCACCAGATTTCCCGTCGGCTGCATCACATCAATGCCCGCACCAATGGCCGCCGCCATGGGCTCTTCCACAATGGTGGGAGGGGCACCGCCGGCGGCAATGACTGCCTGGTGCACTGCCCGTCGTTCAACTTCCGTGGCCCCGCTGGGGATTCCCACCACCACCTTGGGCCGAAATAAACCCGATCCGCCAATGACTTTTCCCAAAAAATAACGCAGCATCCGTTCGGTAATATCAAACTCGGCAATCACCCCGTCTTTCAGGGGCCGAATGGCCACAATATTTCGTGGGGTTCTGCCTAACATGATCTTTGCTTCTTCGCCCACAGCCAGGAGCTTGCCATTGTTTTTATCAACCGCCACCACCGATGGTTCGTGGAGAACAATGCCTTTACCTTTAACATACACCAAAACGTTGGCTGTGCCTAAATCAATTCCAATCTGTTTTTTTAGCGCCATTTCAACCTCCGGAGCGACCTTATTATCATTAATTCATTGTTGTGTTACGACACATTTGAAACCAAATTATATCATAAAAACGGGCTTTTTAACAGACTTCCTCTGGATAAATCCGTAAGAAAAGCCGAGATCCCTGAGGAATCCCGGCTTTAGGTTTAATTCTTGGTTTTATTTTTCTAATATACTGATACGGGCAATGGATCTTTCCAGAGCGGCTTGTGCACGAGCTGTATCGAATTTTTCATCCTTAATACGCTGTTGTGCACGTTCTTTAGCTTCTTTAGCACGATTAAGATCAATATCTTCTGGCCATTCTGCTGCATCGGTTAAAATAATAGTTTCTCTGGGATTAATGGTGACAATTCCTCCAAGGAGGGTGCCGCTTTTTATATTCTTAACCCCGACGATCATGTAAAAGGTACCCACTGCAATGATAGTTGTCAAAGGCGTATGTTCAGCAAGTATTGCAAACTCGCCTTCGGTTCCCCTGATTACAATGCGTTCCACGTCACCGTCATAAAAAACACCAGTTGGCGCAATGATTTTTAATCTGAAAGTTTCAGCCATTAAAACTCACCTCAACTAACCTTTTATTTTTTTTGCTTTAGCAACAGCATCTTCAATGGTACCTACCATGAGGAATGCACTTTCTGGAAGATCATCATATTGACCTTCCAGGATTGCTTTGAAACCTTTAATGGTTTCACCGATCGGAACATATACTCCTTCGGTACCTGTGAATTGTACGGCAACGTTAAATGGTTGGGATAAGAATCGCTCGATTTTACGGGCCCGGGATACAATAATTTTATCTTCATCCGATAACTCATCCATACCTAAAATCGCAATAATATCCTGCAATTCTTTGTAACGTTGTAACATTTCCTGAACTTCACGGGCTGTATCGTAATGTTCCTGACCAACAATCATAGGGTCAAGAATACGCGAACTTGAATCAAGTGGATCTACCGCTGGGTAAATACCTTTTTCTGTAATAGCACGGCTAAGAACCGTGGTTGCATCCAAATGGGCGAATGTTGTTGCCGGCGCTGGATCTGTTAAGTCATCGGCAGGTACATAAACAGCCTGAACCGATGTGATGGAACCTTTGCTGGTAGATGTAATTCGTTCCTGTAAAGCACCCATTTCTGTTGCCAATGTTGGTTGATAACCAACCGCACTTGGCATACGTCCAAGGAGGGCTGAAACTTCAGAACCTGCCTGGGTGAATCTGAAAATATTATCAATGAAGAGAAGCACATCCTGGCCTTCATCATCACGGAAATACTCAGCCATCGTCAGGCCGGCAAGCGCAATACGCATTCTGGCACCTGGTGGCTCATTCATCTGACCGAAAACCAAAGCTGTTTTTTCAATAACTCCGGATTCCATCATTTCGTAGTAAAGGTCATTCCCTTCACGAGTACGTTCTCCAACTCCGGCAAAAACAGATAAACCACCATGCTGGGTTGCGATATTGTTAATTAATTCCTGAATCAATACGGTTTTACCAACACCGGCACCGCCGAAGAGACCAATCTTACCACCACGAACGTAAGGGCAGATAAGGTCAACCACTTTTATCCCAGTTTCAAACATTTCTGGCTGGGTTTGTTGTTCTTCAAAGCTTGGTGGATGACGATGGATAGGATGTTTGACCACCCCTGTTGAATCAAAAGGTTTTCCGTCAATGGGCTCACCCAAAACGTTAAACATTCTGCCGAGGGTTGATTTCCCTACAGGCACGTGAATCGCTCCTCCGGTATCTACTGCTTCCTGGCTTCTTACGAGGCCATCAGTAGAATCCATAGCAATACATCTGACAATGTCATTTCCAAGTTGTTGAGCTACCTCAACAACCAGGATATGTCCATTAAGTTCTATATTTACTGCATTGTTCAATTTTGGCAGTTGGTCTTTTTGAAACTTAACATCGACTACTGGTCCAATAACCTGAACAACCTTCCCTATATTTTGGGCCATTCTTTATAACCTCCTTGTGTAAAGTAATTCACACGCATTATTTATACATTAATCCTGTGCCGGCACTGTTTTTACCAACGGTTTTTTTAATCATTTTTTACTTTAACGCTTCTGCGCCACTCACAATTTCAGAAATTTCCTGGGTAATTTCTGCCTGACGCACACGGTTATATTTAAGTGTTAACGCATCAATTATATCGTTGGCATTGGTTGTTGCCGATTCCATAGCGATACGACGTGCCGCCTGTTCACTTGCAGCACCTTCAACCATTGCACCATATACTGTGTTTGTAATGAAATAAGGAATGAAATATTCTAAGAGTTCATCCGGTTCAGGTTCATAACGCATGATCGTCAAATCTTTTAATGCTTTGACTTCAATCTCTCCCGAACGTAGAATCTTCAAATCTTCTGATTCTTTATCTTCCTCAATCTCTCCAGTTGGTTTCAATTCGTCGGCATCCATTGGCAGGATCTTCATCAAATGCGGCAGCTGGGACATGATGGATACAAAATTGGTATAAACAAGATAAACTTCATCATATTCGCCATTTTTAAATCCTTCCATCACCAGGGCTGTTATTTCTTTTGCATTGAATAAATTCGGACTTTCTGAAATACCAAGGAATTCCCCTTGGATATTGTAATCGCGATTTCGGAAATAATCCCGACCGCGAGATCCTACCGTGTATAACACGGCATTTTCTTTGTTTTCAATATGACCCTCAACCAATTTAGCAACATTCACATTATAACCACCAGCCAAACCTTTATCACCATTAATAATAATATAGGCTATTTTTTTAACTTCACGCTGGTTCATAAAAATATTTTTTGTAGTCCCACTTTTTTCTACAATACGACTCATACTTTCAATCATGGCCTCAAAATAAGGACGACGACGCTCTGCAAGCTCACGACTTTTTCGAAGCTTTGCAGAAGCCACCAACTCCATTGCATGGGTAATTTGCTTTGTGCTGTTTACACTTCTTATACGACGTTTTATATCTTGAATATTTTCTGCCACTCGAAAATCACCTCCGCTGACAATCTATACAGATTTAAAGAAAACTTTTTTATAAGCTTCTAAAAGTTCTGCAAAACCTGCGACAACCTCTTTTGTCAGGCCGTCTTTCCCCTTAACCTTTTTCATAATTTCAGGGTAATTTTTCTGTGCGTATTTCATAAGACCTTTTTCAAAAGCCTGAATATCATCAACTTCAACATCAAGCAGGAAATTATTCGTTGCTGCATAAAGAATGAGTACTTGTTCTGCTACATCCATTGGGTCATACTGATTCTGTTTCAGAATTTCAACAATACGTTCCCCTTTAGCAAGCTGAGCTTTGGTAACATCATCAAGGTCAGATCCGAACTTGGCAAAGGCAGCCAACTCACGGTATTGAGCATACTCAATACGCAGTGGTCCGGCAACTTTTTTCATGGACTTAATCTGGGCTGACCCGCCAACACGCGATACTGAAATCCCAGGGTTAATGGCTGGACGAATACCTGAACGGAAAAGTTCCGCTTCAAGGAAGATCTGTCCATCAGTAATTGAGATAACATTGGTTGGGATATAAGCCGCTACATCACCGGCTTGGGTTTCAATGATTGGTAAAGCAGTAATAGAGCCACCGGCTTTTAACTTCGCTGCACGTTCTAAAAGACGTGAATGAAGATAAAAAACATCCCCTGGATACGCTTCACGACCTGGCGGACGACGAAGAATCAAGGACATTGCACGATATGCAACCGCATGTTTTGATAAATCATCATAAATGATAAGGACATCTTTTTGCTTATCATTCATAAAATATTCAGCCATTGTAACGCCGGAATAAGGCGCTAAATATTGGAGTGGTGCTAATTCAGAAGCTCCTGCTGAAACAACAATAGTATAATCCATAGCATTGTTTTCTTCTAATTGTCCAACAATCTGGGCAACCGTTGAATCCTTTTGACCGATAGCAACATAGATGCAAATTACATCACCATCTTTTTGGTTAATGATCGTATCAATGGCTAACGCAGTTTTCCCGGTTTGTCTGTCACCGATGATTAACTCACGCTGACCACGACCGATTGGGATCATGGAATCAACAGCTTTATAGCCGGTTTGAATTGGTTGATTTACAGATTCACGCTCAATAACACCAGGCGCTTTTACTTCAACCGGACGCCTATGTTCTGTGGCAATAGAGCCTTTTCCATCAATTGGTAACCCTAATGCATTTACAACACGACCAATTAAGGCCTCACCAACAGGTACTTCAACAATACGACCTGTACAACGAACGATATCACCTTCAACGATGTTATCGTCATAACCTAAAAGAACACAACCAACGTTGTCCTCTTCAAGGTTGAGCACCATTCCATAAACCTCGTTAGGGAATTCTAACAGTTCGCCAGCCATGGCATTTTCAAGGCCATGGACACGGGCAACCCCATCCCCAACTTGTAAAACGGTACCGACATCGACGACTTCAAGTTTATCTTCATATCGCTCTATTTCATTTTTAATAATTTGACTTATTTCCTCTGGTCGGAGATTCAACTTAACTCACCTCGTTTATTGTAGTCTTATATTATTCATTTGCGTTTTCATTTGATTTAATTGAGCCTTGATGCTGCCATCAATGATCTGTTCGCCAACATATACGATCGCACCGCCTAAAATGGACTGATCGATTTTTTTGTTTAGCATTATCTTTTTGTTGAAACGTTTTTCTAATTTAATCTTTAGTTTAGCTTCGAGTTCTTCCCGGAGCGGCACGGCTGTAATCACAGTGGCTTCAACCATGTTTTTATAATCCAGACACTGTTCTCTGAAATCATCATAAATTTCCATTAAATAGCCAAAACGATTTTTGTTCAAAAGTATGTTAACGAAATTTTTCAAATACTGATTAAATGACCCCTCAAAAATCCGGCCCAAAAGCCCCTTCTTTTCAGAAGTATTCATTGATGGGGTCAGCATAAGATTCATCAAACTTGTCTCAGTCTTGAAAAGATCAATAACCACAGTGAAATCATCGTACATTCCATCAACAATTTTCTTATCTACAGCGGTGTCAAATAAGGCCTGGGCATATCTGTTCGCCACTAGACTCATTTGGCTTCTCCTACTTTATCGATGAAGTCCAAAATCATGACTTCATGTTGTTCCTTATCCACTGCTTTTTTGATGATCTTTTCTGTTGCAAAGAGCGATAATTCAACAATATTCGATTTCACTTCGTTCATTGCTTTCTTCTTTTCAAAAGAAAGTTCACGCATTGCTTTATCCATGATTTTTTTTGCATCTTCACGTGCCTGGGCAATGATTTCTTTTCGTTGTTCCTGGCCTTCTAAATTTGCTTCTCTTATTATGGTTTTTTCTTCTTCATGAATCCCTGCAATTTTTGCTTCATACTCTGATTCGAGTGTTTTTGCAGCTATTTTTTTATGTTCTGCTTCTGCTATGTCCGCTGCAATATCCTCTTGTCTTTTCACAATCATATCTTTAACTTTTTGATAAAAGAAATGTCTCAATATCAAAAAGAAAATAATAAAGTTAATAATTGTTGCCAGTAACAGTTTAAAATCAATACCTACTAAACCTGCGTATTCAAACAATTTTATAGCCCCCTTTCCAATTTAAATGCGTTGAAATCTTTCATTTCAGAGCCACCCCCTATTTAAATAAAAGGATTTGCAAACAGTAAGATCAATGCAACGATCAAACCGTAAATACCCGTGGTTTCCGCAACCGCCGCTCCTAAAAGCATGGTTCTTACAATATCACTCTGTGCCTCTGGCTGACGCCCTACGGCTTCTGCACCTTTACCAGCTGCAAAACCCTGGCCAATACCAGGTCCAATCCCTGCGATCATGGCAAGTCCTGCACCGATTGCGGAACAGGCTTTAATAAACTCGATTCCTGTCATTTTTGTACACCCCCTATTGTCCTCGATTTAAAATTATAATCAATCTCTAGATCTTTTTAGATGAATGGATTTGCAAACAATAAAATCAATGCAACAATCAAACCATAAATCCCTGTTGTTTCCGCAACCGCTGCTCCTAAAAGCATGGTCCGCACAATATCACTTTGGGCTTCTGGCTGACGACCAACCGCTTCTGCGCCTTTACCGGCGGCAAAACCCTGGCCAATACCAGGTCCAATCCCTGCAATCATGGCAAGTCCAGCGCCAATAGCGGAACATGCTTTGATAAACTCGATTCCTGTCATATCAATTTCCTCCTAAATATTTTCCAAAGAACCCTATCTTATATAAAAGGGTTTGCAAACAATAATATTAACGCAACAATCAAACCATAAATCCCTGTTGTTTCTGCAACCGCTGCTCCTAAAAGCATGGTCCGCACGATATCACTTTGAGCTTCTGGCTGACGGCCAACCGCTTCTGCGCCTTTGCCGGCGGCAAAACCCTGGCCAATACCAGGTCCAATCCCTGCGATCATCGCAAGTCCGGCACCAATGGCTGAACACGCTTTGATAAATTCAATTCCTGTCATTTTTTCTCCTTTACCCTACAAATGGATTTGCATACATCAGAATCAACGCAATAATCAATGCGTAAATCCCGGTGGTTTGAGCAACCGCCTGACCCAGGAACATTGTCCGGTTTACAATACCTTTTAATTCAGGCCGTAGGCCGACACCTTCCGCTGCTTTTCCAGCGGCGAAACCCTGGCCAATACCGGGTCCGATTCCTGCAATCATGGCAAGTCCGCATGCAATTGCCGATGCAGATAAAATCCACATGCTGGCACTCATGGCCACGAATGGATTTGCAAATAATAAAATTAATGCTACTACTAACGCCAAAATGCCTGAAGTTTCCGCAACTGCGGCACCTAATAGCATGGTGCTGATAACATCCTTCATGACTTTTGGATTTCTTCCTGTAGCTTCTGCTCCTTTGCCTGCGGCAAAGCCCTGACCGATACCTGGGCCAATCCCACAGATCATTGCAAGTCCTGCACCAATGGCTGATCCTGCAAGAATAAGGGTTTTCGCATCAAACTGCATTAGAAATTCCAATACTAAATCAACAACATTGGTCATATCAATCATCCTTTGTACCTCCTACTTTCCCATTAATCCATTGCCATTGAAACAAACACCATTGAGAGCATTACAAAAATAAAGCTTTGCAACAACCCAGCAAAGATATCAAAATAAAAATGGAACGGAATTGGAATTACCAGTGGCAGATAAATCAATCCTGCCAATCCAGAATACAATAATGACATTATTATTAAACCACCCAGCATGTTCCCGAAAAGACGGAAAGACAAGGAAACCGGGTTGGCCAATTCTCCAATAATGTTAATTGGAAGCAGGAAAGGCATCGGCTGAAGAAAACTCTTTAGATAGCCGCCTATGCCTTTTGACTTCAGACCAAAGCCCTGTGTCATAAAAAACGTCATTAAAGCCAGACCAACGGTAACATTCAAATCAGCTGTTGGAGATCGCAGACCATAGAGTCCAGAAGTATTTGCAACCGCAAGAAACATTATGAGTGCAAGCATATAAGGTGCAAACCCCATTTTATCTTTCCCCATTGTCTGTCCGACTAAATTGTCCATACTATCGATCATGACTTCAGCAATCACCTGGGTTTTCCTTGGGATTTTTTCCATATTTTTTGTTAACACATAGCACAATACAAAAACAATTGCAAAAATTATCCACATATTCACCAGTGTCTGTGTTATAGGAAATCCGTAGATATACCCGTAAATTTTTGGGCCTTCCATTTTTTTTCACCTCATTGTCCAGGCTGGTTTGAAATAATATTTTTCAAACTGCCTTTTGTGTTTTTTAAGTTTGTTTTTTGACTTTTTTACGCTTCATTTCCAGAAACGTTTTTTTTAAATAAAACAGTGCTCATTAAAACTGAAATCTTTATAGCAATCAAACCCAGTATAACTCCAATGATATTTAACCAGGGATTAATAATTGCTACATATATAACAACACCGGAAATCAGGTATCTCAAAAAATATCTGGTCTGAATATATTTTTGAGCCTGCACCGGTGGCATTTTTATTGCCTTGTCAAAAGTTACCTGCATTAGCTTGAAATTGAGAATGCTGTAAAGTCCGCCAAATAGAATGCCTAATATGTATGTCTCCGGATTCGCTGTAATAAAGCCAAAAGGCATTAGTACTAAACTGACAACTCCACCACCAACCATGATTGTTGTCTCTAAAGATAGATTAGTCATTTTCATTTTCATCTTTATCTTCCTCTGTATTTTTCTGATTCATTTTTTGAGCATTTTCATTAATCCTCATCGGAATCACATATAAATTTCTTAATCCTGCCAGCACCCCCAGAATAGCGCATATAATAACGCCTACATTCCCGGTGTGAAAAAAATAGTCAAGTCCCTTGCCCACTAAGATCATGAGTCCAATGGGAACAATCACTGAAATTCCCAATTGTGAAATCATTACAAGGTATTTATACGATGAATCTTTTTTTATCCCCATTAATTACTCCATTCTTGAAAAATGTGGCTATTTTTTTGATATTGCGACTGTTTTTTTTTCTGCGAATTAGCCAAATCCAATCAACAGCTAAAATCTTTACATATCGTACCACAAGTTCTAGAACATGTATATACAACAGTATTGTTTTTTTTTTATACAATTAGGATTTTAGGTACTTCGTTTCAATTTCAGTAATCAAGTCAAGCCGCCTTTGATGACGCTCTCCCAAAAACTCGGTTTCAAGCCAAACCGCAACAATGCGCAGAGCTAAATCCACCCCTAATACCCGGCCGCCCAGGACTAAAACATTGGCATTATTGTGCTCCCGGGACATGGCCGCCATAAACTCATTGGTGCACAATGCGCCGCGAATTCCCGGTACCTTATTCACGGCCATGGAAATGCCCAGGCCGGTGCCGCAAATGGCGATGCCGCGATCGCAATCTCCAAAGCTGACGGATTCGCCAACTTTTTGACCATAAACCGGATAGTCGCAGGAGTCTTTGGTATGAGTCCCAAAATCCTCAACCTCATAGCCGCCTTTAATCAGGTATTCTTTAACCATTTCTTTTAATTCCAGACCACCATGGTCTGCACCCAATGCTATTTTCATAAAGTTCCTTTCATCGTTTAAATAAATGTATAACCCGCCGCTTTATACAGCCGATTGACCAGGGCCAGGGTTTCGTTATTCAACGGAATATCCTCGGCATAAATTTTTTCCACCCCAAGCTCATCAAAGGTACGTAAGCGTGAAAAAAGATTCCTGGCCATTTCCTTGGGATTATCGCAGCTTCCCAGTGAAAGAATAATCCCTTTACGATAGGTTTCCATGGTTTCGTCACTGGCCAATATGCCGATTTTCATGGGGTTTTCATGAAAATTATCTACCCCGCTCTTTATCTTTTGGCAAATTTCCGCAGGTTTACCTTTAACCACCACCAGTTCGCCCTTGGGTGAGTAGTGCGTATATTTCATTCCCGGGGAACGTACCTTATCCGGCAAAATATTCCTGGTAACATTGGAAGAAACCAGAACTTCGCCTAAAACACTGCGCAGCTCGGCCAGGGTGACATCGCCCGGGCGTAACACCACCGGCGGATCCACGGTCATGTCAATCACTGTGGATTCCAGACCCAACTCCCCATCCGCAGACAGGATAATGGCGGCTACCCGGCCATTAAGATCCTCCAGCACGTGCTTCCCTTCGGTCGGGCTGGGACGCCCGGAAAGGTTCGCACTGGGCGCGGCCACCGGACAGCCGGCCATTTCAATAAAGGCCCGGGCAATGTCATGACTGGGAAACCGGACCGCCACCGTATCAAGACCTGGGCTGACCTCATCGGGAATGAGTTCGGATTTCTCCATAATCAAAGTAAGCGGTCCCGGCCAGAAAGCAGCCATGAGGATTTTCGCCTTGGCCGGTATATGGGTCACTAACGCATCCACCGCTTCGATTTCCGATACATGCACAATCAGGGGATTATCGCCCGGTCGGCCCTTGGCAATGAATATTTTTTTCACCGCTTCCGGATCCAGGGCATTGGCCCCGAGGCCATAAACGGTTTCGGTTGGGAAAACCACGGTTTCACCGTTTCTGATGAGGGCTGCCGGGGCTTCTAAACGTTTTAAGCCCTCGGCATCCAAGTTTTGAATATCAATTATTTGAGTTTTCATTTATATTTCCATTATTCTTTAGGATGGTGTTCGGCCATGCTTATTGCACCTCACTGAGTAACCGCTGTTTAAGTGACCAGAGTTCCTGGGATAGATCAACATGATACACATGGGGGTTGATCATTCGCTTAAATGCGGGCCAGAGAGTGGCTTTTTCATTCCTGAGCTTAGCTTGAATTTCCGAGATACGGGGAGATTCATAGACGCATTTCCCCGCTACAAAAATAGGAACCATGAGCTCTTTCACATAATAGTTGGTGATGGTTCGTTTTTTCCAGGTATACACCGGGTGAAAAATGGTGAGGGGTTCATTTTCATTAATGGTTTCATTTTCCAGCGTCATTAAATCCGCCAGGGCCATATCGTTGGATTTTCCATAAATACGATAGACCTTTTTATACCCCGGATTGGTAATTTTACCGGGATCATTGGAAACCTTGAGCTTTGGCTTGCCATCAATGGATGCCAGCTTATACACCCCCCCCAATGCCGGGCAGTCATAGGCGGTAATCAGCTTGGTGCCCACCCCCCAGGCGTTTATTTTCGCCCCCTGGATTTTCAAATCTTTAATCAGGTATTCATCCAAATCGGAAGATCCCACAATGCCGGCAGCCTGCAAACCCGCTTCATCCAAGAGCTTGCGGGCTTCCCCGCTGAGATAGGCCAGGTCTCCGGAATCAATGCGGATACCGTACTTTCCGGTAATATCACCTTCCGCCAGTGCTTTGGTAAAAACCTTCACCGCATTGGGTACCCCCTGACCCAGAGTATTATAGGTACACCAGAAGAATGGCGTTATCGGGGTTGTATTTGACATATTTTTCAAAGGCCTCGGTTTCGGTGTCGTAACTGAGAATAAAGCTGTGACTCATGGTTCCCATGGATGGGCGGTCCAGCATTTCTTCGGTTTCAACCACGCTGGTGCCGGCGCAGCCGCCGATGACCGCGGCCCGGGCGCCATAAAAACCTGCTTCGGTTCCGTGCGCACGACGAAGACCAAATTCCATGACCACATCCCCCTGGGCTTCTTCAATGATTCTTGAAGCCTTGGTGGCAATCAAGGTTTGATGATTCACAATACTCAGAATGGTTGTCTCAACAAGCTGGGCCTGAATGAGCGGTCCTTTGACCCGAACGATGGGTTCAAAGGGAAAAATAATGGTTCCTTCCGGCACCGCGTAAATCTCGCCCTGAAATTCAAAGTTTTCCAGATAGACTAAAAAATCTTCGGAAAATTCAGGATGATTTTTTTTAAGCAAAGCCGTATCCGCTTTTGTAAAATGAAGACCTTTAATATAATCGATGACCTGCTCCAAACCTGCCGCCACGGTATAGCCGCCTCCAAAGGGGTTTTCCCGGATAAAAGCATCAAAAACAGCTTCTTCTTCGGCCTTCCCATCTTGTAGATAAACGTTTCCCATGGTAAATTGGTAAAGATCTGTTGCCAGTTGCAGCTTCCGATCAAATTGCATAATAAATTCTCCTTCTTTTAACGTCGAATCCTATTTTATCACTTTATCATGCTAAAATACAAATTTTTTCAGTCATGCTGTATGGAGCTTAGTCATGAGTGCATCCTGGAGCACCTGGGAGAAATTGACATTCTTTTCAAGTGCCGCATCATTTAACCAGGAAGGAATTGTAAGTGTCTTCTTAACCGCTCTGGATTCAGTTCTTCTTTTATAGGCGATCATATCAAATTCAATCACCACTAAAAATTGTTCATCTTCCAGCTTAATATCTTGTGGCTTAGAAGCTGATGGAATCGGGTCTTTCTTATCCTCCATATAGGACAAGACAAGTCCCAATGCCTCAAAGGCCATTTCATAAGATTGCTCCATAGAATCTCCACAAGTGATACAACTTGGTATATCTGGGAATGTTACAGTAAATGCACCATTATCTTCAGGAACAAAAACTGCTGGATAAAATAATTTTTTCATAATAGCATCACTCCTTTTGATGACGGGCTATTTCAAGCCCGCCTGTTTAAATATTGCCTGCTCGGTTCCCTTTGGGAGATCCTTGCAGTGATAAGGAACGGTGGTCGTGTGATCTGTCTCGTGATTCTCAAAGAACTTATGAGAACCATTCTGGCGAACCTCAACGAATCCATTTTCTTTTAGCAGTTTAATCATCTGCTTTGTTGTCATTGGCACTGGCTTGTTCCTCCTTCCTTATCATAATTTATTATAACACGTGTTAATACGTGTGTCAATTGATAAGTGTTCCATAAAATTTTGTTTGAATTTTAATGCGAAAAAGAAATGCTTTCGCATTTCTTCAGATTTAAACTCTAAATTTTCTCATTTAACCGCAGCTGTCACAACCGCCGCCGCCCGGTGCTTTTGTTTCGGTGCTTTCCCGCTTTTCACGGTTGGCAAAGATTTCCAGATCACTCCATGGCAGCCCTGCCCATTTGGCCAGTTCAAGGTCCGATGGGTATTCAATTTTGGATTCAATTTTGCCATCGACCAGAACCAGTGGCAAACAATCCGTTCCTTCTTCTACCAGAACTTCCTTGACTACCTCAGACGCTAAAAACGCCGGGCCATCATCCATAATATTAAAGCGAGACACGGTTACTCCCTTTTCTCTTAAATCCTTAACGATCCGCTCAATGCGGTGCAGCTCCATTTCAATTTGCGGACTGCAGCTGCCGCTGGCACAACCGACGGGTTCGTATATGTCAATTTTTTTCATTCGTTTGTCCTCCTGATATTTTATAAAGCTATTTTAACATATTTATATTTAATTAACCACCCTCCAAAGGGACGGATTTTTAAATTGTTCTATGAAGATTCTGTTGCAAAAACGATAACAAGGTATCTCGGTTTTATTTCCTGTAACTTTATCAACGGTTCACCCACATTTAAATTTGAATCTAATGCAAAACTAGGATTTTCGCTGTTATTCATAATAATTCCACCACTAAGTATCGACATGGAGTTCTTTGGAATAAGTTCATAATTTATGGTTTTTTGTCTTACTTGACCTACCGATGCGCCAGAATTTGTTTGCTCTACTTTTAACGTAATTTCAGAAATTTGATCGCTAACATATTTTTCAGTGCTTCCTTTGAAAATCTCAGCGCATTGTCCATTAGTGTCAAAGCCAAGATTGTAATCTGCATCTTGAACAGGGTCACTTAATATCTTAACTGAAATTGCTTTTGATAGTGCGTTCTGTAAATCCGTCTCTATATTGGTAATGCTTTTTTGTTTATAAGAAATATCTCCGGCACGGGTATATATTTTTTGAGACATGAGAAAAACAGAGGTGACGGTTGCCATCAGGATACCGGATATCAATAGTGCTACCAATAATTCCACTAGTGTAAAGCCTCTGTTTGATTTCACATTTTCTAGCTTTTTCATAACCCCGCTCCAACTCCTCCCTTTTTAGCATAAGCCTTCAACTCTACATAAGATTGATTATTATTATAATATACTTGAACTTTTATATCATACCCTTCTTTGATTGTATCTTTATCAACAACGTTAAGCAGCAGATTTACGTTGTGACCATCAACTGTAACAGTTCCGCTTGTTGGAATATTCCCTGAAGTAATTTTTGCCATGATCTCATCGATTTGTTCTTGCCCTATTGCTGCTGCATTGTTTTTTGTGTCCGTAAAAACGATCATCTTCTGTCCATATAGTAGTGCCCCAAGAACTGTGACTAATATAATAGTAATAATAGCCGCTGACACAACAGTCTCAATCAAGGTGACACCATGTTGATTATTTAATATCTTTTTCATGCTGCCCTCCTTAATAGTATTTCTCAGAACCATTGTTAAGCTTTACTGAACCTGGAGTTACAATACTACCAGTTTCACCTGGGCTTCCTGCATTTGTAAAGGTTGTGTTCACCACGTCATTGAGCAAAAAATTTGAATACTTCCACACAACCCTTGAATTATTACTAATAGAAATTGTTTTATTATTTGGTAATTTACCACCAACGATAATATTTGTTGCAGTAATTCTATTTATAAAAGCAGCCGGAGCCGTTAAATTTGTTTTTATAGAGATATTTCCTTTAACCCATAAATTAACACAATTTATTTCAAGATACGAAGACTCGTCAATCACAAGATCACCCATGAAAACAATGTTATCTGCATTCAATGTGTTTTTATTTTCATTTACTTGGTTATAGTTTTCTTCAAAACGAATCTGCCCTGGATTACCAGCATTTCTTATAGCGGTCATAAAAAATGATGCCCCATTAACGCCATCAGTAGGCAAGGGTAATGTTACACAAATATTATTCGCAGTTAAATCTAATTTCTTTTGATTTATCCAATCAAATTTTTTACTTATATCTATGTTCAGTTCTGGATAAGAAAGAGTGAGCACCCCATTCTCTTCTGGTTTATCTTCTCCTTGTGACTGGATATTTGCACTTACTGTACCTCCGCTATTCTTTATTTGGGTCTTCAAATAACCACTAGTATTATATTGTGGTATTATTGGCAAACCTGGTGGTGTCAAAGGTTCAATTCCAGGTGTTACTATCGTTGGTACATATGTATAATCCACCTGATAATCGAGCTTTCGTCTCAATTCTTTGGTTGTAATGGTGAACTTATATTGATCTATTGTTTTATCTACTTGTCCAAGCAATATGATATCATCAGTGGCACTAATATCTTCGTCTGATAAGGTTTCCGTAACGTTCGACTTATCTCCGTAAATTTTAAAAGGACCAACTAACTCATTTATTATTACTGCTCTCTCTTCTTCTAAAACCGTAGTAGAGTGTCCAAGATTTGCCTCTGCTGCTATTTTATTATTTTTTTCGTCCAAGGCTTTCATTCTGCTATTAATTTGGACTTTCCCAAACTCTATCACCGACTTAGCATCAATATAAGCCTGTCGACTTTCCACCGTCTCCTGGGTAAAGGTAAAACCACTATTAGCTACTGTCATAATTGAAGCAACCATCACCATTAAAACCATACTGATAATTAGAACAAACGACAAGGTACTGCCTTTGTTATTTTCTATTCCTTGGTTTATCCTATTATTCATGGCCTGTCCTCCTATAAAACATGGTTTATTTTAACAATAAAGCCAGTCTGGGCAACTGGCTTTTGCTTTCATCTTAATCTCTTCTATTTATCAACCATATAGACAATAAAAGTCACGTTAATAGTAATATTTCCGCCATCCAACTCAGGTGAAACCCCTGAACTTGTGGTGGTTGTATTGCCGGATGTTCCTGTCTGAGGTAAAGCCACCGGCACAATGTCATAAGCAGAAATAATCATATCTTGTCTTACATCCGCGGCATCGATTAATCGTTGAAAATCAAACTGCGTTCCCGTTAAGGTCATGGTCACAACTCCGGTCCAGGTCGGTGTCGATCCAAAAGCCCCTGTTGTGGTTCCCGTTGGTGTTTCTTTAGAAGTCCCTGTGGTCGGGGCTGTCGTGGTACTTGTACTTCCGTCTGCCACCACCTGACCTGGGGTGGTAGCATAAACTGCCGGTGCTTCCACAAAGCTTGGCACCCCTTGCCAGGCATTTGTCTCAACCGCCAGCACTTTGGGTTTTAGATTATAATCCAAACAAAGCTGTGTTAAAAGGCTGTCCAGTCCCTCATTTGGCAAATGTGCCAAATAAGGTTCCTTTAATCCGCTGAGTTTAACACTGGCCTGATCCCGGGTTTTCATGACTGAGGGCACACTTGCAATGGCTGATGCCATGGCCGCTTGCTGAAACTGGGCTTCAGACAATTGGTTGCTCAGGATTTGGTATTTTTGATAACTTGGGAACACCACTAAATAGAAGCCTCCCATTAAAAGACCAAAGCAAATGAGAATATAAATGAGTAACTTTTCGCGTTTCGTTAGTTTTTTCATTATTGCCCCCCCGCCTTCAAATATGCATCAACCACAAAACTATAACCGGTGGTTGTAGTGGTTGTGCTTGTCCCCGTTGCGGGGGTAATGGCGATTTGAGCTGTGGAACCAGTACTTGGAATGGTGGTGGTTTTGGTGGTGGTCATTTCCGTTGCCGAATAGCCCCTATAAACCACCTGAGTGAAATAACCGGTTGCCTTTAATCGCTGGATGTATTTTGCCGCTTCCTGCTCATTGTTGGCCATGGCTGTCATGTTGATATTCCCGGTAAGGCCATCATAGGTCATGGTATTCAGGGCGATCACTCCATTGGTAAGGGTTCTGATGCTATTAAGCTTTGCTGGAACCAGCTTAGGGTTGGTGCCAATGGCCTGGTTAATGTTTTCCATCCCGGATACTTCAGCATTGATCAAGGTAACCTGTTCGTTTAATGTCTGGGACTGGGCATATTCTACCTGTACCTTTTCGTCATTAATATACTGATTCGTCCAATCCAAATTCTTTTGCATCTGAGAATTCATGATAAAAAAGATCACAAAAGCACCAATAAAAAGCACTGCTAACCCTATGGGCAGAATCAGAGCTTTATTTTTAAAGTTACTTTCTTTTTTAATCACGTTACTTTGCTTGTACGGACGCATCAGATTGATATCTGATTTTCCGGTAAAAAATCCGGAAATAGAATAGAGATATGCCCCAAAATCAAAGGTTTCATCGACGTTAAAAGACGCTTCAATGTTTGGCGTCTGGGGAAGAATGAAGAGTTTTAGATCCGAGTCAAAAACCAGGGTTTTAAGGGTATTTAATTCAAATTCATCCAAGCCGGCATACAGGCTCATCACCAGGGTGTGTTCGGATTTTTCAGATTTGTTAAACTGGATAAGGGATGACAATCGGGTTGAAAGCTCGGATGCAAAGGCATCGGTGCCTCGGTCTGCCATTAAACGAGATCGGTTGGAAAAAATATAAAGGCCGTTTTCAAAAAGAAGGGATAAAAGATTGTTCCCGTCAACAATGTTTAAGGCAAACGTCATTCCATTATAGTCCCTGGTTTTGGAAACATATTTGATAATGGCATTTAAACCGATATCAATGGAATTGATTTTAATTTTCAGGCTTTCGAATAAAGCCACATAGGGCTCCAGCACCCGTTTTTCCACTGCGCAGCCAAACATATTCTGACCATTGGGCCCGGGAATACTTGAATAATCCACGATCAGATCTTCATAATTTCCGGCAGTATCTTCAAATTCACTTAAAGCCAAGGCTGACAGGGCTTTTGGACTGAGCTTTGGCACCTCAATGTTTTTAGTCATAATCAAACTGCTGTCAATGATGAGGTTCATGTTTTTAAATAAATTATGGTTTTCTTCCAAAGCTATTGTAATGGTGTTGCGAAGTGATTCCTCATTGGTGATGACACCATTAATGAGAACTCCCTCTTCTAAGGGCAGTGTTCTGAAATTTTGAATTTTAAGCTGTCCGCTCTTTATGACTCCCTGGAGGACTTGAATTCCAACATTTGAAAAAAATACGATTGTCTGCAAATTAGCTGTCCTCCTATCCGATATTTTGGTATAAAGTCATAATGGGAAGCATGACAGACAGCATAATACCGCCGACAATCACTGCCATAAGAATAATCATAATGGGTTCAATAAAGGTGACCAGCCGGGTAGTAGCCATTTCCGCCTCATAGTCAAAGGCATTTGCTACGGTTTCCAGCATTTCATCCAAATTCCCGGATTCTTCGCCGATATAAATGGTGGATACCAGCTTGGGATCAAAGCCTTTAATGGTGGCAATGGATGCCGAAAGCGGCTCCCCGTTGCGAACCTGGGCGATGGCATTGGGAAACTGGCTCTGTAAATAGGTGTTTCCAATAATGGAGCCGCTGATATTTAAAGCATTAATCATGGCAAGCCCACTGGAATACAAAGAACTCAGAGTTCTAGCAAATCGTGCGGTGTATATGATTTTTAACAGTTTCCCGATCTGGGGTATTTTTAACTTAAATTTGTCCAGCCCTAATTTCACACTGGGAATGGAAAGAAGAAAGGACACGAGTACAATAAGAATGAGGGCGCCAATAATATAAAATAACCAGTAATTGGTTAAAGAGCTGCTGATATTAATCATGATCTGGGTGATCAGCGGAAGCTCAATGCCCTTAAAAAGAGTGAAAAATTGGGGCAAGATCACGGTAAAGATTAAAATTACCACCATAATGGTTACCACAAAGAGAATGGCAGGGTAAGTCATGGCACTCTTGATTTTACCATTGAGCTTATGCTCCTTTTCGTAGTGATCCGCCATTTTTCGGGCGGTGCCTTCCATTTGACCACTGGCTTCTCCTGCTTTGAACATGTTGATGAGCAGTTCCGGAAAGGAGCCTCCCGTTGCTTCCATGGCAAATGACAAAGTATTCCCCCGTTGGATTTCCCGATACAGGGTATCGTAAACCTTTTTAAGGGGGAGCTTAATGTCCCGTTCGGCCATGATTTTAATGGCCCGGATTACCGTGATGCCCGAAGCCATCATACTGGCTACCTGACGAGAAAAATCCGAAAGTTCCATGGGTTTTAGTTTGTACGATTTTTTATTTTCTTGAACCTCGACTATTTTAAGCGCAAATTCATTGTTTTGCCGAAGCGTTCGCCGAACCGCCTCAGCATCGGTTGCTTCCATGGTGCCTCGGATAACTTTTGACTGCAAATTTTTTGCTGAATATTTATAAACTGGCATGGAACCTCCGTCGTCGACATTAATTAACAAATAATTACGAAACTAACCTGCGCTTCGCTGTCTGTTTATATAAACAAACAGCAAATCAAAATAGGGATCTCTTTTTAATATTCTTAAGTATCTCCGCTTTTCGGTACTAAAACTTTACAGTCCAAAAAGATTAAAATACCATGAAATTATTATATCACCAAAAA
>JAENWK010000028.1 GCA_016650045.1 Eubacteriaceae bacterium
GGGGAAATGCCGCTTTGTGAAAGCCGTTTAAAAAGGGCTTTCCAGACAACTGGTTTCTCTCCGGCCTTTTTAAAGTCCGGTCCCGGTCGGGATTCAATAACCACCCCGGTAAACATTTGTGCCAGTTCTTCCTGAGAAATCACCCGCTGTCCGGAAGCAGGATCGCATAAATAAACCTTATCTTTTTTAAACCCTTCTAAAACAACAAAGTGGCTGTAATCCCAGTGGATGATCACCGGCATTTCCATTTCCTTTAGCTTGTCCACGCTGCAGACAAATCCCTGGGCAGTTAAACCGTAAAGCCGTGCTGTTCTGGCAATGTTTCCGGCTTTCACGCCATCACGGGAAACCCCGCAGTCGATACGCAGCGTTTCCAGGGTTTCATAGCGGCCGTAATAGGCCAAAATCATGGAAAGAGAGGCCACCCCGCATTCAACAGCCTCCATTTGCAAGACAACTGGTACCTTCACGACTTTAGGCAGTTTTTCTTGCTCATCCCGACTTTTATCGTTTTCTGATTTCGTCATGAGTCCTTTCCGCCTTTCTAGGGGATAATTAAGTTAATCAAATATAACTTATCCGTGAAAATAGTTGCAATACAGGAGGTGCCTTCGCTGATTTCTCCATTAAAACCATTGTTTTCTTTGGTCCACATATAATTTCCCTGGGCATCAACTTTGGGATCAATAATAATCGCCATAGCACGATTATTTCCACCATCCTGAGACGCTCCATTTGCCTTTACATTCCTTACAACTCCGCGCAGATAGCCATACTGGTTTGAAGGCGCTGATTCCAATGCAATAAAAACCAGATCTCCCTGTTTAACGTTTTGTGCCGCTGCATAGGAAGATTCGGTCAAAATCACCACCGCGGTGTTGATATTTTCCCTCTTTATAATTTGACAAAATGTGCTGTTTTTAGGCAGGTATTCACCTTCCTGATAGTTCAGTCCTTTAATAACACCGCTATCCATGGCAACAATCATGGTTTGCCGTTTGATCTTGCTTTGTTCAACATCAGTCAACACTGCACCGTTTGCCACCTGGGACCACAGGTTCTCGTTTGTCACCACGCCCAGCAAATCGCCCTTTTGGACATAATCCCCTTCGGATACATTTATGTCTGTTAAAATTCCTTCATTTTCTGCTGTGACATTGACGGTTCCTTCACCATAGGAAACCGTTGAACCCATGACGGTTGTAATATTGATGGGGACGGTGATGGAAAATATAATGACGCTGATTAAAAAAATCCCAATGCCCAATAAAATAAGCAAATTTTTTGGGCCAATGACCGTCATTAAAGCCGCATGTTCATTTTTTTGTGTGCTTTTATCCTCTTTTTTCTTAAAAATGGATTCTTTCACTGCTATTGTCCTCCCCCGGTTGGATTATCCTTTGGCACCAGCTGATTATTAACATAGATTTTCTGAAATATGTTGATTCCGTTGATGATCCGTTTGTTAAAATTCAAGCTGCCATAAAGGGTCGCAAAACTGTTCTCTGCGAGCGCTTTCCTGATTGCCTGCGCATCAAGACTCTGGGCCTTGTTCGCAGCATCCGCAGCCAGATGTAAGGCCATGTAGGCCTGGGCTGCGGACAAATCCGGGTTCTGTCCATAAGCTTTTTGATAGGCCTGAATAAACGCAGCCTCAGGGCCGTTTGTGGCGGTATTATTAAAATAACTGGTTACCTGAGTCAGGCTTTTGATACTCGGGGGAATGGGATAGGGTTCAATCTCAATGTCATAGCTCGCAAAAATAGGCCGCGTGTTTCCTGTTTGGACCAGAAAGTCATAAAGGATGGCAATGTCATTTCCCACACAGGCAGAAACAATGGCCTGGGCTCCCAGACTATCCCATTTTTTCACATTAGATCTGAAATAATCAATGTTTGGTGTATAGGAAACGGCATCCACTATTTCAATGCCTGCTTTATGTCCATATTCTTCAAAACTTTGCATATAGTCTTTTCCATAGGTATTGCCGGCTGAATGAACAATGGCTACCTTACTGATGCCCTGGGCTGCCAGACTCTGGACCATTTCCCGGGCCATTGAATTTTCCGAAGGCGCACAAAGATAAACCGCCTCATTTCCAGCAAGGTTCACTTTTGAACTGGCGATAATCGGTGCGAAAAGAATCTTTTCGTGCTGATTATAAATGCCCGCCACCTTCAACACATCATCGGTGCTTCGATGTCCAATCACAATGGGAAAATTTTTATTTTCCCCGATCATCGTAGCAACTTCAATCGCCGTATTGGTGTTGTTATTATCATCATTATAATTGATTGTTATGGGCTGATTCAGAATGCCCCCCTGGTCATTAATTTCATTGGCGGCCAGTTCGATTCCGTTTTTGAAAGAAGTACCAAAGTCTTCAGAAAATGGATAAACAACATCCACTGACAGGGTCTTTGTTTCGGTTGTTTTCGCGGCACAACCAAAACAAAGCAACCCGCATATCAACAGCATCGGTAGTATTATCAAGTTTTTTTTCATGACCCTCTCCTTACATCAGTGATACCCTTAAACTAAATAAACGCTGAAAATAAAATTAAGTACTGGTCATTCATTTTTATCAACAGGTTTTTCATGTTCTCGCAAGACAGATTCAGTTTTTTTGCCATTTCAGTGATGGTAAACTGACCAGAACATCTCAATATGTCCAATTCTGCCTGACTGAGTGACCGTATATCAATTATCGAAAAATCTGGAATTCTCTGAATAATCCAGGTTTTTCGCTCATCATTGCTGAGTTCATGCCATTCTTTTAAGAGGCCTTCATATTCAATCAGTTTTTTATAATACTTCATCATCACCTTGTTTTTGCCATAAATAAATTTAAGGTATCCCGCCGCAATGCCATAGGTGAAAGCCAGTTTAAAGTCTTCTCTGATCCGTTCTTTTGGAATCAGCCCTTTTTCAAACTGCTCTTTCATTTTATTAGAAACATGCGTAATAAAACGGGAACGCCCCATGCAAATTTCCGTGAGAGAAAGCTCCTGGGTATGGTTCACCGGGAAATCCTCGATGGATGTGATATAGTCCCGGTCTTCCAGTACAATGCCAAAGTTTTCGGGATGATTGTAAATTTGGGTTCCCGGCAGCGGCATAATAAAGGTGGTGGATAAATCCAGCATTCCCGGTGCCATATCCAGTAATTCAAGTACTTTTTCGGTTGTCTCTTCCAGGGTTTTTTCGGTTTCAAAAGCGCCGCCGATAATATAATTCCCGGTTAACTGAGGTAACCCCTCGGCATAACAGATTTCCACCACTTTTCTGATATCCCCGGGTTTCGCCTGTTTGCCATAGACTTTCAGAACGTCTTCCACGCCTGACTCCATTCCGATTTGCATGCGGACCATGCCGCTGTCAATCATTTCCCGGATCAGCTCTGGATGTTTCACTATAAATCCTGGGTGGCCTTCACAAAACCACACAAAATCATGTTTTTTTCTAAGTCCCCTCAAGCCTTCCAGAATCTTCCTCAGTCGCGTTGGATTCGTTGTGAATGTATCATCGCAAAAAAACAGATAGCGGGGCCTGTGACTATTTTTCAGTCGCCCCTCTATTTCGTGCAACACATCCTCGGCCGGTCGCATTCTCAGGTTTTTGGAATTCCCACCCTCAAAGCAGAAGGCACAGCGATAGGGACAGCCTCTGGCCGTAATCACCGATAACAGCGGCCTTTCCTGATAGTCCAGCACATCTTCGTTTCGGGGCAATTGGACCTTTGAAAAATCTTCCAGATAAACGTAGTCGGCACCATGATCCAGCCGGATTTCTCCCGGAACAATGACATCCTGCCCCTGGATCTTTGCGTTTAGCCAGGTTAGGAGGGTTTCCTCTCCTTCCCCTTTTAAAATAGCATCGGCCTGATAGGTCTGCAAATCCTTCGCTGTCATATGCAGGGTGTGGGGACCGCCCAGAACCACATAAAAATCATAATTTCTTTTTAAATAGCTGATGATCGACGCCACTGCGGATTGATTGTCAAAATCACAGTAAAAACAGACGGCAAAGAGACTGTCTTTCATTTTTTTTATGGTTTTCACCGCATCGGTGGTAATCCCAGTATAGGCTTTTGCATCAAAACCATTTTTATTAAGTTGGGCGGCCAGGGTTAAAATTCCCAGATTTTCAATCATTTCAAAGGTGCGGCCTCTGACCATTCGCTGGGTATAAACCAGTAAAACCCTGGGTTTACTGGTCATGGTTTCCGATATAAAATCCACTTGTTTCCCTCCATTTTATTTAGCGATCTTACTGCCTGGGTATAAAAATCAGGGTTTTTCCCCTGGGGATCCAGATTTTTTCGGCCCTGTTGGAGCACTTCTTTTTTTGAAAGCTTGCCGTTGCAGAGCTTCAAGAGGGTATAGTCTGTTTCGTCCAGAATCTCGTTAAATATTCTCGGTTGTTCTTCACTGATATCCGTATACAGCCACAGTTCAAAGGTTCGGTGAACAATGGCATCATCGTCATTTTTTCCCAATTGAGCATTTAAAAAATACTCATCCGAAGCTCGCATTTTCCAGTAGGCATCATCAATGGGAATATTTTTATAAACATAATCATTCCATCGGGTGAAAACGCCGTATTGCCGACCTAATCGGTAGGAATCCAGAATCACCGATTCCGGAATTTTTCCGTCAAAATAAATTTTGCGCATTTCATTCTGGAGCCGCTTATTGGCCTGCAACCGAATATTTATCAAATCAATAAAGCCCATTTCTTTTGTTCGGGAAAGGGGAATATCCTCATTGCAGCAGTCAATCAGATCCTCATAGATTTCCATGCCGAATTTCTCAGGATTAAGAGTAATCGGGGTTTTGGGATAGGGTAAAAATGAAAAATAAGCCGTTTCAAACTGGCCCGGCGCATTATGAAGGAGTTCCATTACCAGGGTTTCGGATTCGTTGATGGTTTCCAGGGTTTCATGAGGTCCCCCCAGGATGATATTTCCGGAAATGCCATGAATCCCGGATTCAACACAATGGTCAATCACGTCCACCGCCATTTTTCGGGTTATTTTTTTATTGTAGCTTTTCAATACCTGGTCGCTTCCGGATTCCAGACCAAAAAAGATCTTTTTAAGACCGGCATCCGCCATATTCCTTGCCATATCCCGGTGCTTGTCGATGGTTGAAATATGAGCGCTGGCAAACCACACAAAATCATAGTCTTCCCTGATTTTTTTTACTTCTTCACAAATGTGAGTCACCCGTTTGTGATCCAGGGTGAAGGTATCATCTAAAAAATTAATATAATTGATTTCCGGATTTCGTTTGAAGTTTTCCCGGATTTCCTCCATGAGGGAAGGAACCGAGTGCCGGCGCACCCGTTTGGCATTGGCCCCTTCATAACAAAAAGTGCACCCAAAAGGACAGCCCCTTCCCGTTAAGATCGGCAGCAATCCGTAATACTTATAGTCATTGGTCAGGGTAATGTCCGGCCAGGGAATATCGTCCAGATCTTCTGGTGGTTTTCTGGGTTCGGTTTCCACCAACTGCCCGTCTTCATCCCGGAAAATAATCCCCTGGATGTCTTTGAGGGCTCCCTTTTTCTGAATGAAAAAATCCATTAAGTCCAGAATGGTTTCTTCACCCTCTCCGATACAGGCGGCTTCGATGGCTGTTTCTCTTAAAAAATCCGCATCCAACCCAGCGGTTTGAGGGCCGCCGGCCAATAAAACCACCTCGGGAAAGTGTTTTTTCACTTCCTGTGAAAAGGTCTTTACCCAGTGAATGTTGTTGAAATCGCAGTAGAAGCCAATGATTTTCGGCTTATTTTCTTTACCCAGAGCCTCTTTGACATAGTCCAGAGCCTCTTTGGCATAGCCCTGAAACATCTGTACATCATAGCCCTTTTTAGTTAATAATTGGGTCAGTATATTCATTCCCAGGTTGCTCCCGGGAATATAACCGCTGACATAGCGGTGTGATTTAATTAATAATAGTTCCATATCTGCTTATCCCCCTTTGAACTGCTGACTTGTAACCTGTACAGGCAATTGCATGATTAAAACAATAAATTAAATTGCTTTGATGTTAGTTTCTATAAACGATTTTGTAACGTATAGGCGAACAGTTCGAAGAACTGTCCGCCGTATAGTGGAAAAATTGTTTCATAGAAACAAACAGCGAAGCTCATCAACCTGTGGCAATTACCGGCAGTCAGTACTTCGAAGGGGAAAATCCCCTTCTGTCTGTTACGACATTCTTGCTGTTTGTGTTGCTGTAAATGCATAATCTACGCCGACAATACTTAAACCGCCGGCAGCCTGATCCAATTGATCATCACTAATGGGTTGTTTGTCTTTTGCTTCTTTAAAAGCAGCTTTAAATTCATCAGCTTTAGCAGTATAACCCAATTTAGCAACAATCGCATCAAATTCTGCTTCTGTTTTAGCATTATTGATTTGTTTTGCCAATGCTTCATCGGTTAATACCTTTGCCGCTAATGCTCTTGCTCCATCAATACTCATGTTCTTCCTCCTTAAAAAAATATTTTGGCTAAATCATAAAATGAGTCAGCCAATATTTAAAATTAAATTGATATAGAATATCAACTAACTTTTCATGGAATTCTGCCTGGTTGTTATAGGAATCCCCAAACCTCGAATACAATTCGGTTTCGATTTTTTCCAGACTTCTTTTTCCGGCACAGCATAACAAAAGCTCATACTCCAAAGGTGAAAGGGCCATGCCATCCAATATGGGGAACCCCTGGGTAAATGTCATGGTGCGCCATAGCTCAAAGGTTCGTTGCGGATAATCTCGGGAGAAATCCAGTGATTCATCAAAGGCTTGTCCTTCATTTAAATAAATCACGTAGTAATATTCATAGGCTCTTGGATTGGCGGAAATTTCCTCAAACCATCGGCTTCGGATACCATAGTTCATGGCGGCTTTAAACTGTTTCATCACCGCTGCCTGTTTCAGTTCATGGTTTTTGATTTTCTTTTGCATACTTTCCCGGATGACTTTATTTAATTCCTGACGGTCTTTCATGACCTGGTCCTGGCTTCGCCCCTTCGGTGTCACAAAGGGGTAATCATCGCCGGAAAGAAGGCCCGTTTCATCATGCAGCTGCAAAGCGAATTTTTCCGGATTTTCGAGGATTTGTGTCCCCGGATAGGCTCTTAAAAATCCGGTAATGATGTCAATCACCCCGGGAGCCTGATCCGTCAGGGTTTTTATAAGCCCTGCGGTTGCGTCTTTTTCCTCGACCGGCCCGCCAACAATAAAGTTGGTGGCAATCTGGGCGAGGCCGCAGTTTGCGGCGTAAGTTACAAATTCAATAATATCCGGGACCTTCACATGCTTGTTGTATTGATCGATCACCTTCTGATCACCGGATTCTATGCCAATCTGAAGACGGATCAGCCCGGCATCAATCATCGTGGGGAGGATATCCATCCAGTTTTTTATCTGCCCGACATGGCATTCACAATACCAGACAAGATCCCGATCTTTCCTTATTTCCTTCATGCCTTTGCAAAATTCTTCAATCCGCTCTCGGTTAAGGGTAAAGGTGTCATCCATGATAATAATATAGTTCAAATCGGGATTGTTTTTTAAATTGAGTCTGATTTCCGAAAGCACCAGCGGAATGC
This sequence comes from Eubacteriaceae bacterium, assembly GCA_016650045.1. Lineage (GTDB taxonomy): Bacteria > Bacillota > Clostridia > Eubacteriales > Eubacteriaceae > Acetobacterium. The sequence goes on from JAENWK010000028.1 coordinate 7,622, forward strand.
TCCTCAATCGAACCTGATGCTTTCCCGGACTGGGAGCGCAGTAGGCACATTGATACGGACAGCCTCTGCCGGTAAAAATCAGCTTGCCATAAACATGATTTTTATGGAGGGAACAATGGTAAGCCGGCAACGGCAGACCGTCCAGATCTTCAATGATCTCAGGGGGCGTTGTTTCGATAAAAATACCATCCTTGATGGTTGCGAGTCCTTTAATCTCATGCAAATCACCCTCGGCCTTTAATACGGCGTTTAAAAGCCTGGGCAGCGACACTTCGCCTTCACCTCTGAGAATATAATCCGCCTGACTGTCTTGCAGAAATTTCTGTTGCAGTCCGATGCTTTGGGGACCCCCAACAATGATGGGGATGTTCCATTTTTCTTTTATTTTTTTTGACAGGCCGACAATCAGCTGGGTATTGTCAAAATCACAGGAAAACCCTACTGCCTCTGGCTGATGCTTTTCGATCTCTTCCAGTAGCTTTTCCGGTTTCCCGTGAAAAACCAGCGGTTCGAATCCGTCTCTTTCAAGAGCCCCTGCCAGATAAAACAGTCCGACATAATCGTGAGCATTTGTTTCATATTTTTTTGATACATTACAAAGGAGTATCTTCATCTGCTTACCTTTTTTCTAGAACGGAACAACAAGAAGCCAGTATTTTTTATCAAACACTTTTAACGTCTCAATGATCCGTTCCATTAATTCATCGCGACTTTCCCCAAATGGTTTTCCAAATCGATCGTATAGTATGTCGGTCATGGTGGTGATGGTGCTTTTGCCGGTACAGTATTTCATAACCTCGTATTCAAAGGGTGATAAGGCCTCACCCCACAGCACCGGATAGCCCTGGGAAAAATCAACATCCCGCCACATTTCAATCATCCGCTGGGGCCGCCAGGTGGGCAGCTCCGCTGGGTCCACATCCACAATCCGGCTGGCTGATTCTCTGGCCAGCATGGTGTAATAGGCGGTTAAGGTTGGTTTGTGGTGAGAAATGATATTAACCCAGTATTTAGGGCCTCTGAATCCTATTGATTTTTTATAGCATTTTAAAATATCCTCATGACTTAACTCCCCGTCGTTGAGCATGATTTTAATCTCATCCACAAAGCTTTGGAGGTATTCCTGATAGGCTCCCATGATTTCCCGACGGTCCATGGTTTCACTATCCATGATGGGATAATCGGAAATGGAGCCGAGGCCCTGTTCATCGTAGATGGTTAACCCATATTTTTCAGGATGAAGACCAATATCAGTCATCGGATAGGGCATCACAATGCTCGGGGCGATTTCCATCATTCCCGGGGCAAGCCGCAGCAGTTTGGCACCAAAGGCCTTGTTCTTCTCAATATGTTCCCGGTTTTCAAAGGGACCCCCAACCAGCAGGGCTCCAAAAACCTGCTGAACTCCTGCATCATAGGCCGCTTTAACCACGGTTTCCACCATTTCCGGGGAAATATTCTTCCGGTATATTTTTAGCATATCCTTATCCACCGACTCAATGCCGATCTGAAGCCGGTTCAGTCCGGCGTCCACCATGAGTTTCAATGCTTCCGGCCGTTTGCTTAAAGATGCCACATCAGCCTCACAATAAAACTGAAAGGGTTTGATGGCCTGAAGAGCCTTTGCCTCCCGGCAGAAGTCATCCAACCACCTGGGATTTGTGACCAGGGTGTCATCACAGAAGTTAAAATAATTGAGCTGCGGGTATTTAAGCAGAAAATATTTCATTTCGGCGATGACATTTTCCACACTCCGCTGACGCATGGGCCGTTTCAGTGCCCCTTCATGACAGAAAACGCAGCTGTAGGGACAGCCCCGGCTGCTCATGAGATAAAGACTGGAATAATCGATGGGCGTGATACTCTTATCATAGGCCGGGAAGGGCAATTCATCCAGATTTTCAATAACCGGACCTTCGCCACGATCGATGCATTCATTTTTTGCATTGATATAGAAAATCCCGGGTATGTCATTCAGGTTTTTGTTTTCTTTTAAAGCATCAAGAACACCAACCATGGCCAGTTCGCCCTCGCCCCGAACAATGGCGCATGCCTGTGATTCTCGCAGATACGCTTCATCCAGAGAAATGGCTTCAGGACCGCCGATGAGCACGGGAATGCCAGTGGTTTCAGTCATCAAAGCAGCGACTTTTTTTGCCACATGTTTATTTTCAAAGTCTACTGAAAAACCGATGCCGCAGACTTCCTCTTGATTAAATTTTTTCAAATATTTCATGGCCTGATCCGGCCGGCATTCGCACACCGTGGCATCATACCCTTTTGAATCAAGATAACTTGCCAGTCCATAGATCCCCAGGAAAGCCCCGTTTCTGCTGAAGCCGGCTATTTCCATGCCAATGGTTGATAGTTTAAAAAGGATGACCTTGTTCTTCACTGTATTTTCCAACGTTTTCTCCTGTTTCACCCATTCTTTATCGTCATCTTTTGCTTTTAAAGAGCCTGACAACACACACATGCCGACGGATTCCAGCTTTTTGATGGTCTCCAGAAGATGCTGTTTAAATTCCTGTAAATTTTCAAAGCTCTTTTCATGTTTTTTAAAGAGCAGTTCGGCCATTTCGTTCATGGTCAGCTTGCCCGAGGTATAGGTTAACACCTCAAATTCAAAAGGCGAATAGACAAATCCGTTTAAAATCGGAATTTCTTCCGCAAGCTCTGGTGTCAGGGAAAGCAGGGCGATGCGCTGGGGATGGGTATCAAAAACTGATTTCGTGTCATAGTCTTTGATAAGCTTGTCGCCCCGGATTCGGGCCTTGTACTGGGCATCGAAATAGGGATATCGGGAATAAGCCAGTCCCTGCCACATACCGCTGAGGCTGTATTTTTCACTGAGTGCATAGCTCTCCAGAATCACTTCATCCGGAATCTCACCGTCTCTGAGCATTTTTTGCATGAGCTTGATATTCTCTTCAAAAAATTCATTTCTGGCGGCACAGATTTCCTCGATACTCAGGGTTTCGGTTTCAATTACCGGAAAATCACCCACCGATGTGAGGGCCGCCTCATCTTTCACAAAAATCCCATAAGCCTCGGGATTTTTGGACATGGCGGTTTCGGGAAAAGGCATATAAAAGGTACTGACCACCTCCACCATGCCACGTCCGGCTTTGATCATTTCATTGACGGTACTGAAAGTATAGTCCAGGGTTTCCCGTGTTTCCAGGGCCCCTCCGATGATGATATTGCCGACTAACTGTGGAAGTTTGGCTTCTTTACAGATTTCAATGACCTTGAAAAGATCCTCCCGTTTAATTTTTTTATTATAAATATCGATGATATGCTGATTACAGCTCTCAATGCCGATTTGCATCCGTACCAGGCCTGCGTCAACCATCATTTTAACAATTTCCGGATATTTATAGACGATATTCACATGCGCATCCGCAAACCAGACAAAATCATGCTCTTTTCTCAGCTCTTTTAATTGTTCACAAAAGGTTCTGACCCGTTCCTTATCCAGGGTAAAGGTATCATCTCCGAAAAAGATGTATTTAACATTAGGATTCTGTTTTAAGCGACAGCGGATTTCCTTCATCACGTTTTCGACGCTGCGCCTCCGAACATTCTTGCTGTTCGCGCCTTCATAACAAAAAGAGCAGTGGAAAGGACACCCTCGTCCTGACATGACTGCCATATGGTTAATTCCCTGATGCTGGGAGGATTTAATTTTTCCCGTAATAATAGGTAATTCATCCAGATTATCAATGGGAGGATAAATGCCGTTGTCATAATAGGTTCCATCTTTGCGGAAGGAACACATGCCGGAGATGGTTTCCCATTTTTCTTCCTCTTCATATTGAATGGCATGAATGGCTTCATAGAGGGCAAACTCGCCTTCCCCTCTCATTATGGCATCCGCCCGGCAGGCCCTTAAAAAATCTTCGCCCAAACCCACCGTTTGGGGGCCGCCCACAAAGACAGTGGCGCCATATTGCTTTTTTATTTCTTTAGTAAAACTCTCAACTGCGGACTGATTCTCATAATCACAGTATAAACCTACGACCGTGTTGCTATTGCAACCGGTTTTTTTAAGAAATTCCAGCCCCTTTAATAATTCTCCTGAAAAGACCGCCACATCGATTCCTTTGCTCGCCATCATTTCAGCTAAAGACATATGGCCAATAGGCTCAATTTGTGTGATTGAATGGGTTCTCGTTCCCCGATGAATTAACATTAGTTTCAAGTTAATTGTTTTCAATTAGCGCCTCCAAGTTGTATTTTGTTGTCATTCTATTTTTTCACAGGCAATATTTAAATTATTGTTTTTAGTGTATTCTATTTGATAAGTTTTGTCTATATTTTTATTTAAAAGACTAAGCAGAATACCACCTCCTCAGCGAAGAGGACGGCCCCGGCTTAACTGCCGTCCTTTCCATACTTCGCAGGGTATGACAAGGAGACGTTTTGTTTATCCGCTAAGTATGTTCCTCAGCCTTTGGTTGGCACCATCAATGTCATAAAGTTTCAATTTTACAGCAGTCTGTTTTCGGCAAAACTGTAATAACGCTCTCCGGCGACGATGATGTGATCGGCAACGGTAATGGAAATGGCTTCGGTTGCCAGTTTTATTGTTTTGGTCACATCCACATCGGCCTGGGAGGGCTGCAGGCTTCCCCCGGGGTGATTGTGGGCCAGAATGATGCTGGCTGCCTGGTGTCTCAGGGCGTTTTCCACAATCAGTCTTGGGTAAACCGGTGCCTCATTGATGGTCCCTTCGTGAAGCAGGGTCGCATGATTCACCCGATTCTGGTTGTCCAGACAGATGACATAAAACGCTTCATTGAGTCGGCCGGTAAATAGCGCAGTGGCATAGTCACCAGCCTTTGAGGTGCTGTTGAGCAATTCTTTTGCTCTGAACTTCCCCTGATTGTACCGCCGGGCCAGGGCCGGGATCAGGGAGAGTAAAATCCCCGTGTTTTCGGTGACACCGGTCTTTATGCACAGGTCCTGAGGATCGGCATCAAACACTCCAGCCAGGGAACCATAGTCATGGATCAACTGGTGGGCCAATGTGTTGGTGTCTTTCATTGGAATGCAGTAAAAAAGAAGCAGCTCAAGGATCTGATGATCTTCAAAGCTGTCGATTCCTTCCTTGATGACTCTGTTTTTTATCCGTTGACGATGACCCTTGTGCGGATTTTTATCCATGCTTATCCCCTTGTCTATAAAAAATGCCACTTGCCAGTTTATGCTTATAGGAGAATTCTACAACTTTTTTCATATCAACGCAATTAAAATCGACTGGTTACCGATGATATTTAGCTTTTATCGAAATAAGTAGAGTTTGCAGAGGCGGGCAGTACCCGCCCGTGACCTAATGGAAAACCAATGTTTATATTTAACTTCACCGTTTGCTGGCGATTGATAATCGCCTCTACGAGATGATACGATGGATTGAGGTTATGGCATTCTTATCGTTTTTAAGACTGCTGAGGTATCAGCAAATTCGTTTTCATCGTTCTCTATCATATTCACAAAGACATGTGGGAAAAAGGACTGGATCATTTCAATATTGTTCTGGAGCAACGACATTTGGTCTGTATGAACTATTTTGCTTTTCATTAAATGCGGTGCTATTATTTTTTGCAGTTCTTCTTTGGCGTTGATCAGATCAACCATAAGATCCAATTGTAATTTAAATTGCTTTTCATGATTGATTTTAGTTTCCAGATTTTCAATGATAACTTTAAGTTCTGCCACTTCCTCAAGGTCATCCTCTTCTTCCAATGCTGCCGGTTCCTCTGTTTTTTTTATGGGTTTTTTTTGTGGTTTGCCATTTTTAAGCTTAATGGGTTTTCCGGTGATCTGCATTAAAAAGTTTTCGTAAACCTGATCCAGATCATCCCCCTCCGCTTTTAGTTCCAGTTCATCATAGGGTAGCCAATTGGTTTGGTAATAGGTGTCGACCTTGTATTCAGCTAACTGGTCATTACTGGATTCATTATTGGAACACCAGATTTGCCCCCAGTCTTCATACCGGATGATAAAAACAGCGGTTTGGTCTATTTCTCTGTTCAGCAGTTCAATCAGAGTTTGGCTGATGACCTGTCGCTTTAAAAAAATTTCAACAACTGCTATTTCTATGACAATTTTCCCTTGGCTGATGGTCATAGTCTCGGGGGAAAGCTTATTGATCAAGACAATGCTTCCAATTTCTTCCATGAATTTCTTTTCCAAAGGATTAGAAGCGTCTAAGTATTTTATAAAATTTTCCTTTGGTATTTGTTTGAAAACCCTGGTACTGTCCGGCAAGTTAATCATAACATCTCCTCTAAAATTTTATTTTGATCAGGTTTCGCTATAAATTGGTCAAGATTGATAGCCTTTTAAACGTTTACTTACTGTAGATATTATCGACCGAAGTTTCAAAATACTTAGCTTTTTTTTTTAATGAAATAGACGAGAAAGGGGGTTACATCGAGAACCCGCTGATTTTGGCATTGTCTTCAGTAAGGGTAAAGGCCTGGTAATACTTTTTCATGAAAGTACCGCCTGTTTTTCTTGATATTACCCTCGTTAAATCACTCTAAACATTTCGCTGGGATGAATTAATTTTTGGTTCGTTTGCTTAATTATTTTTTCTATCCATTTACACGATTACACTTAAAGGTTATAATTATTTTGCGATGTCTTGAATTTATAGGCATATAAGGAGGAATTACAAATGTCCGTTATTAAAAATATGATCGAAACATATGAACAAATTTATCAGGTTGAAAAGGATTACCCACTTGAAATTATTGTCACTGAAAAAATCTATGAAGAACGGCTTAAATTGTGCTACACTAAAAGCGAACAAGCGGGTGTTGAAGCAGCGGAACAGGAACTGAAAAACAGCCATAAACTTTTAGTGCTTCCAGATGACCAGGACAGTCATTTCTATTTATTGCTTCATGAAAATATTTTTAATGAAACCACCAATTATTGTCAACCCATCGCTCATGAATACACGCGACTCATTGATTATGCGGAGTGTCAGGAAAAATACGCGATTAAAAATCTAAGAGAAGATGCTGTACCTGATGCTGATTGTTTTAATTTTCTTTCCCAAGTGAGAGCTTGTTTTAGAGGGTATAGCCTATGGTATAACTTGACCAGTATGGAAAACAAGGCGGTGCTCTTTTCATATCTATGCGGCATTGTCCCTGAATACGAAGAAGAATTGAGCCATGATCTCCCCGCTCATATGCAGGCACTGGCAGAATTTTATGGTCAATGTCTGGCCATCAGCACCTATGTGAATTTTGATGTGAGCCTCCCCGACTATCTGAATCGACATCCGGTTCATGATTTACTGACATTGGTTCATGACAACATTGAGAATACGGGCATTTTTGAAAATTATGAATTAATCAGTGAAGCTTACAATAATTTTGTATTGAGAAAAACAGAGATCCTCCATGTTCACAGTCATAAGTGCAGCCATTCCCATGAAGGGTCCGATAACAACGAATAATAATACAGCGAATCAAAAATAATGGCATTCATTTCTATTAATTTAATACTACTGGAGGTATCTAATGAAAACCAAGGAAAATCTAATGCTTAATGTCACCTATACCCTAAAGCCTGGAAAAAGAGCTGAATTTTTTAATGAGTTAAATAAAATTGAAGCAGGTAAGCTTTCCAAAGAAGAACCTGGGAATATCAAATATGAATACTTTTACCCGATTGATTCCGAGGATCAACTCTTTCTCATTGAAATATGGGAAGATGATGCCGCTTTTTCAATTCATATCACAACACAACATTTTAAGAAATTGCAGTCCCTGAAGGAAGAATATGTAGCAGATGTCAGTATTGAGAAATATTCCATCGGAAAATGCTTGTAAATTGCAACTTTATTCTTTTATTTTGCGAATGTTCTTGTTTCATTTTATTTGCAATAATTGAATCGTTAGCATTATATTTTTGAAATTTTATAGGAGGTTTCTGTGATGACTCGTAAAATAAAAAGCTTGGAAGATTTTCGTAAAGTACTTAATAACGAATCAGAGCAACTGGTTAAAGAAGACCTTAATGTCATTGAAAACTATTTAAACGTTGCCTTTATCAAAGAACACACCTGCTTTTCTGATCTTGAAACATTTTTGAATACCGGTGGATTCACAGCCAAAACCCAGTCTGAGTTTCAATCCATTCCTGTGGATGCCATGGATGCACTGGTTTCAAAAAACAGCAAATACACCACCTGGTCTGAAATGGTTTCTGCCGCAGGAGATTTTTACTTTGAAAATCAGATGAAAGCAATTAAATTTAAAAAAATTTAATTTTACTGTCTTTCCGTTAGAACATGAATTTTTCACAAAAAAAAGCAACGATTTTTAAATTGTTGCTTTTTTCGTATTAAACTTTCTTTTCAACCCTGGCAATCGATGATCTCTTCAGTCCTTGATTCAAGAGCCATTAACAATTGATTGACCGAGTCTCCATCTGTTGGGTAGGTTACAAAGGTCTGAATAAGTGTATAATCCTGCATTTTGGGATCGGTTAATTTAAAGGCTTCAAATTTGGCGATTATTTTACTACTGATGATCTTGGAATTTTCCTGATCGCAAAAAGGGAAAAATCCCAAATGACTGTGATAACCATGTTGAATATATATATCAGAGTCCCAAAGAGTGGATTTGATTTCTTCATAAACGGATTTTGAATATTTGTAAAATTCATTATTTAATTGCTTGGTCGGGTCACTCGTATTTAACTGAAAACTGATTTTTAATAGTGTGATGGGGTAACCGCCTTTTTTGGCCTTATAAAATTCACTTTCTAAAAAGTTCTTTAAACTGAATTTTATAACCGTGAATTCCGTTAGGCTTTCAGAATTGATGTATTTCAATATCTTTTCCTTCAAATAGGAATCTTCAAAAGGTTTTAAAATATACTCGGCGACTCCTTCACTCAAATACTTTAATATGACTTCACTAGAACTGGTGGAGGTCAGGACAACCACCGGAATGGTATCACTTTTGCTTTTGACCAGTTTCATGAGACTAATGCCATCTAAACTGCTGTCAGTATCAATTTGAACATCGGTAATGATCAGATCAACCTGGTATTTGTTTTCAGCCATAATTTTAAGGAGCCCCCAGCGATTGTATGCTTCATAAATGGTAATCTCCTGGTCTGATAAAATTTTTCTGATTCGATTCTTAACCACAACGTTTGAATCAACGAGTACCAAGACTGGTAAATTATCCATAATTTATAACACCGCCTTCTTCACTTTCTGTCTCATGCCCTAGTCACTTTATTCTTCATTTCTATAATTACCCACTAAAGTAGCGTTAAAACAATTAATAGGGATTATTTAATGGGATCTTTAATGGTGACAACCGGGTCTGCCGGAGCAGCCACCACTTCCAATGGGTCATTTTCTTCGCGCGGATGATAAGGATCGATGTGAACGCTTACCCGGGTATTTTTTAATTCTTCGCATATTTCCTTTTTTAAACATCCCACAATATTATGTGCCGCTTCGACGGTCAGGCTGGGATCCACGGTGATATGAAAATCGATGTGTTTGATATTTCCCGACTTTCGTGTTTTGAGCTTATGATAGTCGATTAATTCCTTGCCACAGTCTTTTTTGACTTTTTCGATGACTATTTTTATTTCCTGTTCTTCGGCATCGGAAAGTTTGCGGTCCATCAGATATTCAAGGGCATTGCGGCAGAGTGACCAGGCTTCCTTGATAATGAGCAACGCCACTAAAACTGCCACGATTGAATCCAGCACCATAAACCCGGTGAGTTTAATGAGGATGATGCCCACAGCAACGCCCAGAGACGTATAAATATCTGTTTTCAGGTGAAGCGCATCGGCTTCGAGGGCCATGGAATCCTCTTCTTTTGCGACTTTGTATAAAATTCTCGAAACAAAGAAGTTAACCACCGCTGCGGTCAGCATCACGGCAATGGCTATCCCTGCTGCTTCAATTTCCACAGGTTCGGATATTTTCTTCACCGCTTCAAAAACAATCAATCCGGCGGCGATGAAGATCAAGAGGCCTTCTACAATCCCTGAAATGTTCTCGATTTTTCCATGACCGTAGGGATGATCCCGGTCTGCGGGTTTTGCAGAAGTCCGGACGGAAAAAAAGGCAACGATTGATGCCATAAGGTCCATTGATGAATGGATGGCTTCTGAAATAATACTGACGGAACCGCTTAATATACCGGCCACAATTTTTAGAATGATCAGCATTGTATTTGAACAAATTGACAATAAAGCTATTCTGCTTTTTCGATCAAAATTTTTCATAAATATTTTCCTCCTTTAATTACAAGAAATAGGTCAGGGACGTTTTTCTGTACATCCCGGGGAGCCGGCACCGCCAGGAAAACTTTTAAATGTACTGGTGGCGAACCCAAAAAAATCCTGTGGAACTTTCAATTGTGATTGAAGTCCCACAGGATATTACCCTGCTGCCAATGAAGGCCCAGCAAATAGTCAATTCTAAATGCCTGTTCGTTTTACATAATTTCAAATTTTAACATATTTTTTTTCCACTGTCAATTAATATTTTGTCCTTTTAAGACAGGATTTTTATTTAAGCGAATTTTCAACCATGGGTTTTTCAACCATAGTTTCTCAATGGTTGATTTTATCAACTAAAATCAAC
>JAENWK010000140.1 GCA_016650045.1 Eubacteriaceae bacterium
ATTTAAATGATTTAATCAAACAACACACCATGCCGATTTTAGTGGCGGAGTTTGGCATACCTGCCGGACGGGGTAAAGCCCATGACAATATTTACATGGGCTTTAATCAGGGAAATGTAACCGAAACCCAGCAGGGCGAGATGGATGCCTTTATGCTTAAGGATATCTATGATGCCGGCTATGCCGGGGGATTGGTTTTTGCATTTCAGGATGAGTGGTTTAAACGAACCTGGAACACCATGGACCTGGATTTGCCTGAACGAAGACCCTATTGGAATAATCAACAAACCAATGAACAGCACTTTGGGTTAATGGCGTTCGATTCAGGTGAAACAGAAACCGTCTGCAATGTGGATGGCGATCCAACAGATTGGGAAGGCATCGCACCGATCAACTCCGATAACGGCAACGAGCTCTCTGTGAAAGCTGACGAAGCCTACGTCTATTTTATGGTGAAGACATCTGATTATAATTTTGATACCGATACCCTGGTTATTCCGGTGAGTACCATCCAAAACCAGGGGAATAACAGCAATAACGGCGTGAATTTTGCGCAGGCGGCTGATTTTTTAATCTCAATCAACGGCAAAGACAACTCACGGATCATGGTCGACGCCTATTATGACAGTTTCCAGCAAATCTATGGGGAACAACTCAATTTAATTCCCAAAAGTTCCGATTACACGATCAGCAACAGCGGTAAATTTGTACCCATGTATTTATGTCTCAACAAGGGCTTATTTTTACCGGAAGATAAGGTTAACATACCATTCCATCAGTATGAGACAGGAAAACTGGCATACGGAGATGGCAATCCCGCTGGCAGTGATTTTAATTCCCTGGCGGATTTTTGTGTAAAAGATAATATCCTTGAAATAAGAATACCCTGGCAGCTCCTGAATTTCATGGATCCATCAACTAAAATGGTCATGAATGATCTGCACATTAATGGCATACAACCCGTTAAAAGCGACGGAATTTATGCCGGCGTGGGGATTGTGGGTAAGACCGATGCGAACCTTGCAATGAATTTTTACACCTGGCAGGATTGGGATGTTCCGGTGTATCATGAACGCCTGAAACCATCCTATTACATTTTAAAAGATGCATTTAATCAATATCAATAGGGAGGCTGGCAATGAAGATACAAAGAAATCAAATAAAGATCAGTATCATGGTACTGATCCTCGTCATAATCGTTGGGGCCCCTTTTTTATATTGGTTTGTCCAGCCCGCGAAAGCCATGGATGTTGTCATCATTGATAAAACAGTGCCGGTCAACACCTATCGGGAACACAAAGGATTTATGTGGATCCTGAATAATCTGAAGATTACAAATGGAAATTCCGATCAGGCCTTTAAATATGAAGAGGATTATTACGGTTTTTCACCTTTGGCCAATGAAAAATATACCCTCAGAGAGGTGCCGGAAGATATCGGCAAACCGGACTTGATTTATCTGACGGATACCTACGGGGTGTATACCGATGACTTGTACACGAATAATGATCAGGGGAATCGGTCCGGTTTGATCTATGGCGGAACCCAGGAAAAAGAAGTAACCACCATCAGCAATGCCCTGGATCAGAATATGATCATCGGTGAATTCAATATTTTAGCCAGTCCCACCGACAGTCAGGCACGAGCAGGCCTGGAAAGTATTTTTGGAATAAAATGGAATAATTGGATGGGCCGGTATTTTTCCGATCTTTCTAAAGACAATATTGAAATCCCCGTCTGGATGAAAGAAAATTATGCCATGCAATATGGAAAAAAGTGGGACCTTACCGGAGCCGGGATTGTTTTGGTCAATGCCGACGATACCATCATTGTGTTAAGAAACAATGTTGAACTTGGAAAAGGACTCAATACCATCAATTTTTCAGACACTGGCGAAAATGAATTTCAAATAAAAAACAATACCCACTATTATTATTGGTTTGAGATAATAAGCGCCGACAAAGATACCGAAGTTCTTGCTAATTACAAACTGGACGTGACGGACGCCGGACACAAAATATTGGACCAATATAATCTCCCCAGCGAGTTTCCCGCAATTACGAGAACAACCGGACCCTATACCAGTTATTACTTTGCCGGTGATTTTGCAGACAGTAAGTCAACGCCCAGTATCTATAATATGTCCGGTTTGCCGTTTTTAAATCGGATTACAACACTTGACGAAGATTCCAACCAGAATTATTTCTATTGGAATGTCTATGATCCGCTGATTGAAAAAATTATCAGTACAATAAATTAGGATGGTGAAAAAATATGTTTTCAAATAATATTCAGTCTTTCATTATCCTGACCATCTATGTATTAATCATTGCAAATGTGCTGCTTCTTTTTGCGATCTACTATGAAATCATCAAAGACACGCTTAAACGAAAACACTATGCCAAGGCATCCCTTTTACTGAAACCGGAAATAATCGGATACTTGGAAAATGAAGGACAGAAAGCGGCTGTTGAAAAATTATTAACCAGTCATTATTTAAAAATGGTAGCCATTGATATTATGATCGATTATGCCGAAACGCATCATGTGAATCTCAGTGAAAAATTTGAAACTCTTAATTTTGTAAACTTGCTGATTAAGAAATTAGAAAAAGAAACAGATATTGTATATCTGAGAAAACTGGCCTTTATGCGATCCGAACAGGCCTATGATATTCTGATGAATTTTTCGCAGTTAGCTGATGTGGACATCAGCTATATAAGCTTTTTTGGATTATCACGGATTGAGACTCAAAGGGATAAAAAAGAAGCCGCCATCAGTCAGTTGATTCGCTCCAATATTTTAAGGGATCGAAGCATTGAGATTCTGAGGCAGTTTGATCTTGGGTTTGAAGAATTGCTCAGCCTTTTAGAAAAAGAGGAATCAGTCAAGGGAAAAGTCATTTACATTAAAGCCATGATGAACAAAGATGACATAAAGCGGGAAGAGTATTCCGATCTTCTGAAAAAATTCCTGGACCAGCATCGGGAAGTCAAAATAGCAGCCATTCAGGCCCTAAGCAATAGTCAAAACGAAAAATATGTCAGTGAGCTCACAAAAATATATGACAATGACGACAACTGGCAAGTCAGGGTTGCCGTGGCCAAAGGGCTCAGCAATTTTAAATTCGCCTGTGTCAAGGATGTGCTGCTGAAAATGACCACGGACAGTGAGTGGTGGGTGCGCTACAATGCCATTAAATCCATCGTCGCCATGGGTGAAGATGGCCTGTTCAGTCTCATTGATCTGTCCCTTAATTCCAATGATAAACGCATTTCGGATTTGGCCTATTATTTTTTAAATGCCAATCAGGATGTTTACAATACGGTAAAGAATATTGAGGTATGAATAAATGAATATCATCGTAAACAGCATTGCAATTTACAGTCAAATCATTTTTGTTTATTTTTTTGGCATCAGTTTATTTTATGTCTTCCTCATCTTCATATCCTCGGG
>JAENWK010000057.1 GCA_016650045.1 Eubacteriaceae bacterium
ATCTTTTGTTCTAAAAATATTTCATGAGTAAAAGGATTATTTTTAGAACAAAAGATGGACAGTTTAGCCGGTTCAACCGCTAACGCTCCTTTGAACCTATTTGTTTTTTACAAAAACAAAGCTAAATTAGTCTCGCGACGAAGGCGGAAGGGCCACACCTGTTCCCATACCGAACACAGAAGTAAAGTCTTCCAGCGCCGAAAGTACTTGGTGGGTAACTGCCTGGGAGGATAGGACGTTGCGGGGCTATTGAATTTTTTGCCCAAATTTGAAAAATTTGGTAGGCCGCTGAGCGCAAGCGAAGCAACGATGCAAAAAAGAACGCAGTTGACGACGATTTGATCCAATAAAGGATCAACAAATCGGAGGAAACTACGATCCCAATAACACAATGACAGCCGCAGGGTTGTTTTTTTTTGCTTAATATCAGGAACTTAAGAACTTTTTTTTATAGGGCGAAGCCCGCGACGAAGGCGCAGCGTAGCGGAGACTGAGTTGCACGTCTTCATTTAACGGCAGTAATTCTACACCTTCATTATTTACGTGCAAGACTTTTAAGTATGGATTAGGTTAAGGAAGAGTTGGTAAAATTAAAGTTCGTATCTAAGAATGTAAAGCTTTTGAACTTTGAAGCCTGTAGGTGTACAATAGAAGTTGAATAAAGAAAGAGGTAAAGATGACCTATAGCTATGTACCCCAGGGCGTTTGCCCTAAAGAAATAAACTTTGAACTCGATGGAGATAAGGTGAAGAACCTGTCTTTTGTAGGTGGTTGCAAAGGTAATTTAAAGGCTTTAGCTCTTATGCTTGAGGACAAAACCATTGGAGAAATCAGTAGCCTTTTCAAGGGACAGACATGTGGGAAAAAAGAAAGTTCCTGTATGGATCAGTTGGTTGTTGCTTTAGAACATGCCAGGGAGGAGTCAAAATGAATGGTCAAAAACGCAGTGATGTTAAGGTAGGTGCTTTAGTTGATATTGTCTTAAAGGCCGATCAACGAACAGGAAAGTTAACCCAGGGACGGGTCGGACGACTGCTCACAAAAAGTCCCAACCATCCTCATGGCATTAAAGTCATGCTGGCTGACGGACAAGTAGGACGCGTTGCAAAGATCCATGAAGACTAAAATACCAATCAAAAAAAGACGTATCCAATAAG
Organism: Eubacteriaceae bacterium; assembly: GCA_016650045.1. GTDB lineage: Bacteria > Bacillota > Clostridia > Eubacteriales > Eubacteriaceae > Acetobacterium. Next base: position 1,158 of record JAENWK010000057.1, read on the forward strand.
GTACGTCCTTTTTTTGGAAAAATAAAATATGTCATTAAACCTTTTTCATGGTGATGAATTTAGTTGCTTTCCATAACAGTGCCGATTAACTACTCTAACGGTTTTATATTCTCGCTAAAATCTTTTATAAAATTATCAAAATAGTCTGGTCCCAAAAGAAGCGGTTTTCCAGTAGTTTCTACATATAAAGCTTTTTTACCGTTAAGGAATACTTTCGTTTCAGCACCACTTTCCAATTTAAAAATTCCTTCTTGATAGTTGTGAATCTCGGTTCCAACTACTTTAGAGGCTATGGCATATTCGGGTTGGGCTTCAAGGTCAACAACCTTGGCAGAAAGGATTTCAGCGCCATTTAATATCTCAAAGGTGAAACCAGTAGGAAGGCGTAGAGAAAGCTCATTTTTATTGATGCTAATCCCTGAAATTAAAGGAATCACGATAAAGAGACCGATAATCAGAAGAGTCAGGAAGCCTCCAATTACCATTTCCTTTATGGCTTTACCTCGTAGTTCAGGGAAAGCTTTGTAAGTATAGATGGCTTTTCCCAAAAGCAGTCCAGCAATGGCAAGGAGTGCTAAAAAAAGGGGATTAAAAGAACTTAATAGAGAAACAGAATAATTCATCGTTTAGTTAACCAAGGCTTCAGCCAGAATAATAATACAGTATGAACAAATTTCATGATTTATTTCCTTTCTTTTTTGCGTAGAGTGATAGGTCACGGGCAAGTTCGGAGGGAATCTTTGTTTTTAAATTCCTAAAGTTGATACTATAATAAAAATAATTGATATTTTCAAGGATTGAAAAAGAGTAAAGAATGAGACCAAAAAAATTCATAGGAACAAGAAGACTCCCTGGATAAAAGATCAATAAATAAAGACAAAGCAAGGGATACAAAAAAAACAAATAAGGGTTTAGCTTTTTAAGAAAGGAAAAAAGTGGCATTATCCAGGCATAATGAACCCCCGGATTTTCAGCAAGTTGATGTCGATAAAACCAATATCCAGCACTTTCTAAGATGATAAAAATAAGGATGGCTCCAGGAAGTATAAGCCGGATATCCAGAGCCCCTCCCGGGGATTCAGAAAGCACATAAATCAGGGCGCCACAGACAAACGCAGTTATTAACTCACTCATGTACAATTGGTTTAATTCTTTTTTAGCTTTTTCTTCCATGAAGGGCTCCTAATTCTTTATTTCGGGATTCGACGGGGGATCATTTTCTTTTTTATTGTGATGCATGAATGATTCTAAACGTTTCCGATTCAGGTAGAGGATGATGACTAAAAGGGCGTAAAGGATCGTTCCCACAATAAATTGGGTGGGGTTATCATTCATAATGCCAGCGCCCACCATATTATTAATAAAAACACTGGGGGATCGGCCGATGATGGCAATGATCATAAAGGTTTTAAACTTCATAGTGGAAAGTCCAGCGATGAAGCATAGTATATCATCAGGGAAAAGCGGAAAAAGAAAAATTGCAAAGAGTACAGCATTGAGTTTTGACTTTTCAATATTTTCATATTTAGCAATGAGGGGAGAACTCACAAATTTCAAAACAAAGGGCCTTCCAAAGCGCTTAGCTAAAAGAAAAACAATGGCCGAGCCAGCCAGGGTACCGGCGATGCTGATGACAAATCCCCAGAAGGTACCCAAAAGAGCCCCTCCCACTAAACCAACCGTGCCACCGGGAATTGGGGCAATGATGATCTGGAGGAGTTGCAAAATAAAAAAAGCTAAAGGTGTCCATACACCAAATTGCAAAAGAAATGTTTGAATAGAGTCAAGTGTCGAAAAAAAATCCATTAATTACCTCAAATATGTTTTGTACCATCTTAGCATAAAGTGGCCAAATTCCCTATAAGTTTAATTAAAATTTCTTGATTTCTAAATTACCTTCAGGTTTTGTTCAAACCAACCGCATCTCGGGATTCGGTTAAAGCTTCATATTTTTTAAGTAAGCGCATAACAGTTGTTTCACTGGTGTTGCATTTTCCAGCGAGATCTGAAATGGAAAGCAGTGATACTGTATCAGGATGATCAAGTATATAATTTGCAACTACCTTTTGAGTGCTTGAAAAAAGATTGTATTTTGTACGTAAAGCAGTAAGCAATGAAATCAACGGAAATAGCCTCCTATGGTTTTAATTGACGTCATCATTATACGTTAAATCCCCTTTGTTTTCAATTACATTTACACTTAAATCTGATGTGTATACAATGAGTAAATAACGACAAAATTCGAAGGGTTCCGAGACATTATTCTCTAAAGTTTTCCCATTTGATCCATCAGTCAGAAAAGACCATTAAATGAGAAGAACTAAATTCTTGCTAATAAAAAGATCATCGACTCCTCCAGAAAATAATTGAGAACCAACAAAAAAAAGTCGAAAAAAAAAGAGCTTCGAAATTTCGAAACTCTTTGCAAACAAGGAGGCATATAAAAATGGATGAGCCGGGCTTAGTGAGATTGATGATCATAAAGTTTGGGTTACAAGTATTAAGTCGTTAAATCACGTTGATTAAAGACGATATAGGACAAGGACGTTAAAATAAACGTCAAGACTAGTAGAATCCCAACTGAACTAAGGGAAATCGTTCCATCAAGCATGAGCACTTTACCCTCAAAATACTTAAAAGGTGTTAGATATTTTAAAAATTCCAGATTGTTATATAAATCAACGGTCACCGATAGGAAAAATGCCCCAAGGACAAAGAAAGCAGAAACAGAAGTCGCAAGTTTCGTGGTTTTTAGCACTGCACCCAGCATGGCTCCCAAGGCTAAAAAGAATAATTGAAGTACAAAAAGTGCAACCATCGTTAGGGCGACTTTGTCAACCAGCCCATCACCATTGTTGTATAAGGCAATAAAAAATACAGAGGCGGCGAAAGTTACCAGATTAAAAATCAGAATATTTACGACGCCTACCAGTAATTTAGGCGTAATCACCTGATAACGTTTGACGGGTTTGGAAAAGAGAAAATCAGCACTATGGTCTCGCTCTTCTTTTGAAACCACTACCGCACCGAACATGATGGCATGGACACCGGCTAGCAGCATAAAGTACAAAAAGAATACAGAGTAAAATCCTGCTACTTTAGATACATCAACGGAACCCACCCCAAAAACAGCCATTAATCCTTTGGGGAATCCTTCAAGCAGTTTGTTAATATCCACACCTGATGATGAAAATCCCTGGTATTTCAACATACCGGCATAGATAATAAAGAATTGGGCCAAACACCAAATGAGAAGGGACTTGAAATTCCCTTTGAGTTCTCTAAAAAATATATTCATAAGAGCCTCCTATATTGACGGTAAGTCTTTTTTAATGAACAATTTGCAGGTTAAATAGACAAACAAAGCCACAAAAATACCCCACAACAAAATGTAAGGAGAATCATAGCTCATATTCTTTGAAATCTGAGAAAGATCAAAATAACCAAAGGGTGAAATATAACTGAGCTTCACATCTTTTAGTGTTTGATTGAGTAAAAATAAAATATAAAACAAAAATACAACACCCATACTAATGGGAAGAACCGTTTTAATGCGCGTTAAAAATGCTGAAATAAAGAAGCCAAAACTGGCGAAAAAAATTTGAATAAAAAATAAAGTTCCGGTAAGCAGTACAAAAAGTTCTATATTAAAACTAGTTGGACTTAGTAGATTTAAAATAAGCCAGGAAGCCAAAAAGAAAACAGCGTTTGTAATTAAAATTTGAACCAGGACTGCCAGCATTTTCATGGAAACAACGCGGATTCTTGAAACGGGCTTCACGAAAAGAAAATCACCGGTCTTATCTCTAACCTCGGCTGAAAGAACAGAAACACCCAGATTCATAGCCTGTACCGCCCCTGCTAATAAAATATAGGTTAGTGCAAAGGTATAGAAACTGAGAACTCCGCCAAACTCGATGTTAGTTAGGCCTAAAGCACGTTGAAATTCGACAGGAAAACTATTAAAAATCTTCTGAAAATCTGATATTTGATTGGCAATCGAGGGATAAAGCAACATAAATAGAAGCAGTACTCCAATTAAAGATAAACACCAAACCACCAGGGATTTCCATTCCATTTTAAGTTCTTGGATCAGAATGTTCATGTTAGTCCTCCTTTTGGTAGTAATGCATAAAGATTTCTTCCAGAGATGGTTCTTCAACCAGCAGATTGTGTAATACCTGGCCTTGGAGGCTGTTAATGACTTTGTTAATGTTCCCTCTGAAAAGAAAATGTACTGTAGTTTCCTCCTGTGTTAAATTGGTAATGCCAGCAAATTTAAACCGGGACATATCAAAGGCGCCTTGAAATTCGATGGTGAATTTTTTATAATTGTTTTCCCTGAGATCATGAATGTTCTCAACTTTAATAATACTGCCATCTTTGATAATGGCAACCCGGGTACAAAGATTTTGAACCTCTGTGAGAATATGAGAGGAAAACAAAACTGTTGCTCCTTTTTTATTTTCATCCTTTATTAATTCAAAAAATTTCTGTTGCATTAATGGATCCAATCCACTGGTAGGTTCATCAAGAATAATAAGCTTTGGCTCATGTAAAAGGCCTTGAATAATGCCCACCTTCTTTTTATTTCCAGAAGATAGGTCATCAATGCGTTTATGTAAATCCAAGTCCAATGTTTCGGCAAGCGTATCAATGCGGGTCATATCCACATGATCATAAAAACTTGCCGAATATTTTAGTACATCAATCACCTTCATGTGCTCATAATAAAATACCTCAGAGGGCAAATAACCAATATCTTTTCGTATTTCCCTACCAAACTTAATACAGTCCTTACCGAAAATTGTAGCGGTTCCGCTTGTCGGATAAATAAGGGATAGCAAAGTGCGAATAGTCGTTGACTTTCCGGCACCATTAGGCCCGATAAATCCAAAAATTTCGCCTTCTTCCACGCAAAATGACACATTTTCAATACCCCGATGCTTACCATAATATTTTGTCAGTTGATTGATTTCAATAACATTCATAAATTACCTCTTTCTTCATTAATAGTTCTATTAAGGGAGAGACATCATAGCTGCAAGTTGGTGTTTCTCCCTGTACATAAAATTGCATAACCCTGATTTGTTATTCTACCAAACCATATACCCATTATTATGACATGTCAATCATTTCCCAGGATCAATTGATGAATACAAGGCGGTTATTCGAAATTATTTGACCAGAAATTAAAGAAAACATTGACTTCTAAGGTAGAAAACCATATAATTATCTAGCATATGAAAAAAATGCAATAACAACCTTGGAGAGATGTCTGAGCTGGTTGAAGGAGCACGCCTGGAAAGCGTGTGTACATGTAAGTGTACCGAGGGTTCGAATCCCTCTCTCTCCGCCATAATAAAACCGCATAATAGCAGCGTTTACGCTGTTTTTTTTTATTGCTGTAAAAAGAGCTGAAAAGATGTATACTAGAAACAAGAAAACAAGGAGGGAATTCAATGATAGTTGTTACAACTGAAAACATTGCTGGTTACACAGTAAAAGAAGTAAAGGGTCAGGCTTTTGGGCTAATTGTGAGGAGTCGAGGAATAGGAGGAAACATAATTGCTGGTTTAAGGAGTCTTGTTGGGGGAGAAATTCACGAATATACTGCAATGCTTGAAGATGCTCGTAAACAATCAATTGACCGTCTGGTTATAAATGCTGCTGCTATGGGAGCAAATGCAATTGTGATGATGAGATTTGATTCCAGTGAAATGGGACAATCTATGAGTGAAGTCGTTGCTTATGGTACTGCTGTAGTAATTGAAAAGAATTAGTTGTTATGTCAATGGTGATAGTTTTTTATCTTTTAATTCAGCTGTGTATTGTTATTTTCGCTATAATATCCATATTGATTTGGGATAAGAGGTATAGAAAAAACCATGGAATAAAAGTTCCTATGGGATTTGAGAAGACAGAAGAGGTAACGATAGATCCGAATAATGGTAAAAGATTCAGGGTTTATTATAATCCTAATACCGGCGAGAGATTTTATCATGAGGAGCGAAGTGATGGTTAAATTTGCTTTTGGATTTCATGAGAATCGAAATTGAAGAAAGCTGGTGGCGGTTACAGATAAACTCTATTACCGCACCCATTTTATAACCTCGGTCAAGAAGCCACTGAATTGGCTGCCAGTTGGTTCGTTAAATATCTGATGAAAAATAAGCTGGAGTAATATTTCTGGATCCCATCATCCCGTATATATTGTTGTTAAGCAAGGTGAAACCCTTTATATCGGGAATACCGCCCATATCCCCGATATAAAGGGTTTCTTTATGATTTGGTAAGAGTTACACCTGTAAATTATTTTAATGCCCGTTTTAGGGCTTATTTAGGGTGTCGATTAATGTGTGGGCTACGTTATTATCATATGTTGAGAGGAATAGGTTAGCCACTGTCAAGTCAAGTCGTTTATCAACGGATTGACAAGGGGTTGAACAAATGTATTCAAGTGCTTGAAGGCAAGAAAACCCCCAGTCTAAAGCTTTATTTCTATTTAGGATTCAACTAGTTGACCAATGACTTGACAACCATTTATCAAGGGACTTTAAAAGTTTAAACCGATAACTGACAATGGAAAATATAAAAAGTTGAAAATAAAATCAGACAATATAAACAAAAGAGGGTATAATACAAGTACCTAATATAAAAAATTGCATTGATAGAAAAAGATAAAATCCAGAAATATGATATTTAATTGAAAATATTTGGGTCTTATCTATTAGGATAAATAGACCCTGAGAAGGGAGCGAGTTAAGGAGAAGATTATGGAAGACAGTTATTTAAGCATTAAAGAATTTGCAGGTCTTGCAGGGGTCAGCCCTCAAGCAATTTATCAACGACTTGACAAGGACTTGAAGGAATATGTTCAAATCCTTGAAGGGAAGAAAGCCATTGAGATAAAGGCCCTGGATTTATTTGCGGTTCAAGCAGTTGAACAATCAGTTGACAATGAATTGACAACCATTTTAAGAGAAACTTTAAAAGTGTTAAGCGGACAGCTTGTTGAAAAAGATAAACAAATCGCAGAGCTCAATGAGCGTTTAAAGGAATCAAACGAATTGAATCGGAACAACCAAATTTTAATAGGACGCCAGCAAGATCAACCCAAACAAATTGAGGAAAGCAGTCCCATAGAAGAACCACAAAAAAGAAGCTTCTGGAGTCGATTTAGAAAAGAATCATCGAACGCATGAAGCTTAATATATCTTAAATTTAAAAACGCAAAACCAACCCCGGTAACAGTTTATTACCGGGGTTTCAAAATAATCGACATGGGAATGGTAAGTTTGGCATAGTGCTTTAACAGTTAATAAATTAAGATCAAGCAGTTTATCAACGAATTGACAAGGGCTTGAATGAATAAGCTTAAGCCATTGAAAGCAGGAAAGTTCTTGATACAAAGCGTTTGAAAGATTTTCAGTCTAAACTAGTTTCAAGACCTTAACAAGGTCTTGAAACTAGGGGTAAGTCCTTGAAAACAAGAAAGTGATTGATTTCAAGAGGGTGATTGATTTCCTGTTCAAGCAGTTTGTCAACGGCTTGACAAGAACTTGAAATAAAGTCCTAAAAATTAAGAGAGCCATTGTTGGCCGAAGGTATTCGATCGATTATCAATTCAATCGCTTGATCAATCAATTGACAATGCACCCCCCCGGGAGACAGTTTTCTTGAGCAAAAGCTGGAACTTTATAGCGAAAATCAGAGCATTAACCACGGCTTTCTGGAAATTAAAAATTTGAAATATGAATGGTGAGTAATTTGAATATTAAAAAAAACATGAAATCAAAAGATCTTTTTCATCTGAGTTTTGAAATCGGACTCCTGTTAAAGGGCATTAATGGCTTATTGGAAATAGTTGGAGGTCTGTTACTGTTCTTTTTGAATCCGGATCGGCTCAACAGCCTGATCATTTTACTGACACAAAATGAGTTATCTCATGATCCAAATGACATGGTTTCGAATACCCTCATCAGCCTGGGCCATAACTTTTCAATCAGTACGCAACAATTTGGAATCTTTTACCTCGTGTCCCATGGGTTTATCAAATGCATTCTTGTTTTTTTATTGTGGCGACGAAAGCTTTGGGCCTACCCCCTGACTATTTTAGCGTTGGCTTTATTCATTGCGTACCAGGTATATCGCTATATTATCAGTCCCTCGGCCTTTATGATTGCCCTTTCTGTATTCGATGCTATTATGATTATTTTGACATTGATCGAGTATAATAAGATAAAAAATATGAAAATGAAGAAATGAAAAAATTGCTTTTTTTAGCAAAAAGCAATATAATACGGCTAATTTAGTTGCTTATGAATTATGATCAAGCAGTTAAGCCGGGGCCGTCCTCTTCGCTGAGGAGGTGGTATTCTGCTTAGTCTTTTAGATAAAAAACAAGAAATAAATGGGAGTCCAGCATGGGGATAGAGTTAACCGATTTAGAGGTCAAAGATTTTGAAGAAATATACAATTTAATGAATGTTTCTTTTCAAAAAGAAGAAATTAGAACCTACGAAAATGGGGTAAAACAATTAAGTGAGCCGAACTACAGAATTTTAGTTTCCAAAACTAATAATGATGAAATAGCCGGTTTTATTGCTCAGTGGGATCTTGAATCCGTTATTTTCATTGAGCATTTCGCAGTTAAAAAAGAGCTTCGGGGATCAGGAATCGGTTCAGCGATGTTGAAAGCCTATTTAAACAAAGCAAACAAATTGGTTGTTCTTGAAGTGGAAGATAATGAAATGGAAATTGGAAAAAGGCGCATTGGTTTTTACCAGAGAATGGGTTTTTTTCTGTCTGACTTTGGATATTTACAGCCGATTTTAAGAGGGGATGGCAAAAAAGAAATACCCCTGAAACTCATGAGCTTTCCTGAAGAACTTTCAAAGCAGGGATTTCTTGAATTTAAGACGGATGTGTTTACTGAAATTTATAAAATCACCCGTTGAAAATCCGAGGCCAAGCTTATGCCCAAGCCGACCCCAGGGATTTCATTATAGCTATGCTGACTGGCCATTGTTACATTTGAACTTGAAATTTGCATTAACTTACCTCTATGGGTAATGAATTTAAATCATTATTCTAGAAAATCTATTAATTAATTTTAAGTCTGGCCGATAATATAATGGTATAATGGGATGAATTATTCTTTATGAAAAGGCGGAGGAACTAATATGAATTTGAAACTGAAAGTTTTATGTTTAACTTTAATCAATATTGGAATTCTTCTGGGATTTACCTATTTTACCTATTTATTATTTAATACAGCTTTTTATGGATATATCAATATGGAGACAAAAAGCCTGATGGCCAGAGATTTTGAAACCGTTGAAAAAATTATTGAAAATGAAAAAGATAATCTTAATGGTACATTAAAGGATTGG
>JAENWK010000100.1 GCA_016650045.1 Eubacteriaceae bacterium
AAAATGTGATTGAACCCTTTATTGATGGTTATAAATCCGGAAGAACTCCAAATCCCTGTATGTTCTGCAACCAGCGACTGAAATTTAAATTGCTTTTGGAAACAGCGGCAGACTATCATAATGCGAAAATTGCAACCGGTCATTATGCAGAGATTCAAAAAGTAGGAAAGTTTTACAGACTATTGGCAAGTAAGAATAAAACGAAAGATCAGTCTTATTTTTTATATCATTTAAACCAATCCATTCTTAGCCGTCTTATTCTGCCACTTAACAGCTTTGAATCAAAAGCTGAAGTCCGAGAAATGCTTTTGGGAGTATTGCCGGACATTGCCAGAGGACCTGAAAGTCAGGGGATTTGCTTTATTCCCAAAGGTAATCATACCTTGTTTTTAAAAGAAGCAATTTTTGGTTCTCAGCCAGTTCCAAAAGGTAATTTTTTGGATAGTCATGGCAAAATACTGGGAAAGCACTCGGGCAGTCATGGTTTTACGCTGGGTCAAACCCGTAAATTGGGTATTGAAAATCCGAACCACTTAGCGGTTGTCGATATTATCTCAGAAACCAATGTGGTTATCCTTGATGATGAATCCGCTCTTTTCAAAAGTGAAATTTTAATCGATGAATTAGCTTTAAATTTAAAAAAAGAGCAATTTTCCAATGGATTCACTTTTAGAACCTGTTGCTGGGGGACTTCCCATTCAGGAACCATTGAATGGCTGCCCAAGGGCCAGGCAGTTGTCCATAGCACTGTACCGGTGAGAGCCCCGGCACCGGGTCAGGCCCTTGTTTTTTATGAGGATCGTCACGTTTTAGGAGGCGGGATCATAAAAAAAATTTGATCCATCAAAGATCTGAGGTATAATGAATTCTGTAAATTAAACAATTAGAGGAGAAAACATAGATGGGAATATTATTTGGAACTGATGGGGTTCGTGGGATTTATGGAAAAGAACTAACCACCAATTTAGCTTTTAAGTTAGGTCAGGCAGGTGCCGCTATTCTAGGTGCAAACAGCCACCAACCGAAATTTGTGATTGGAATGGATACCCGAATTTCAGGAAAAGCCCTTGAAATGTCCTTAACCCAAGGGATTTTATCCGTGGGTGGGGAAGTTATTCTTGTAGGCGTTCTCCCAACCCCCGCCATTGCTGTGATTACAAGGGAAATGAAAGCCGATGCAGGAATAGTCATATCAGCATCACACAATCCCTATGAGTTTAATGGTATTAAATTTTTTAATGGACAGGGCTTTAAACTCTCGGATGCCATTGAAAATGAAATTGAAAGTATTATTCTGGAAAATAGAGAAGTTCACCTGAAAAGTGGCGGAACTACCAGGAATTTAGAAAACCCGGAGGATTACTATCTTAATCATATTAAAAAAGCCATTACCGGGGATTTCAAAGGAATGAAGGTCGTCATCGATTGTGCCAACGGCGCCTCCTATGCCATTGCTGAAGACTTCTTTGAAGGATTGGGTGCCGAAGTGGTGATGATTGGAAATGAGCCTGATGGAAAAAACATCAATAAGGATTGCGGTTCTACCAGCCTCAAACTTCTTCAGCAACGGGTGCTTCAGGAAGGTGCTCACATCGGCCTTGCCTTTGACGGTGATGCTGATCGGTGTCTGGCTATGGATAATGCTGGAAATATTATTGACGGCGATAAGATTATGAACTTAATTGGTCGGAAAATGAAAGCCCGGGGAACACTTAAAAAAGATACCGTCGTGGTGACAGTCATGAGTAATATCGGTTTGGATGTGGCTCTTGAAGAAGTTGGGTGCAAATGCATTAAAACTGCGGTGGGGGATCGGTATGTTTTAGAATCGATGATTGAAGGTGGCTACAGTTTAGGCGGCGAGCAATCAGGGCATTTAATCCTTCTGGATCACAATACCACTGGAGATGGGATGCTCACAGCCCTTATGTTATTAGAGCTGCTTCGAGATGAAGACAGAGATGCCAAAACATTATCCGAGCTTATGACGGTTTATCCCCAAATTCTGGTTAATGCAAAAGTAGATAATTCAAGAAAACTTGATTATTTAGATGATATTCTTATTCAAAAACGGATTGCCGAAGTCGAAGCCTATTTTCAGGGACAAGGCAGAGTGTTAATACGGCCATCGGGAACTGAGCCTTTAGTTCGGGTAATGATTGAAGGAAAAAATCAAAGTGAACTGGCATCCATTGCCAAAGAGCTTGCAGAGCTTATTGAAGAACGCAATGGTGCCTTCTAGACGAAATAAACCATTGGAGAATATTTAATGAAAGCTTCAGCACTGAAAGGTAAAAATATTTTGCACTGATAAGTCGTGAAAAAAGAGGAAACACAAAAAAAAAGATATAGAGAGTTTCGTTAATGGAGCGCCTCAATTTGATGATATTACGATGGTCGCCTTAAAAATTGGAAGTTAACTTTTCATCTTTTCCCGGGATTTGTGATAATTCCGGGGAGATATTCCCGTGAATTGTTTGAAATCCTTGAGCAGGTGGGATTGATCATAATAGCCTATTTCCGCTGCGATGGTTGAAATCTGTTGATTCTTCCCCAAGGCCAGCAAAACATTTTGGACTGCACCATCAACCAGAATCTTCCCAATCAATCAAACCCACCAATGAGGGGGGCCCTTTGTTTTGCTGTGGAAACAAATACATATTTAATGGGATTATCTTGCCCTTTAATTTAAGGGTAGTGTTAAAAGCTTTGAAAAGGTGTATAATATAATAAAGATATAGAATAAGTGGAGGTGTATTTATGAATAAGTTACAGTTGGAACGAATGAAAAATGATAACGGTTTTATTGCGGCACTGGATCAAAGTGGCGGCAGCACACCAAAGGCACTGACGATTTATGGAATTCCAAAAGAAGCCTATGCTGATGACGCTTTGATGTTTGAATTGGTTCATGAAATGCGATCGAGGATTATGAAAAGCCCAGCCTTTACCAAAGAAAGAATTCTTGGTGCTATCCTATTTGAAAAAACAATGGATTCAAAAGTCGATGGGAAATACAGCGCAGATTATCTTTGGGAAACGAAAGGAATCTTACCAATTCTGAAAGTGGATAAGGGGTTGTTGGATTTAGAGAATGGTGTTCAATTAATGAAACCGATTCCAAATCTTGATAAATTGCTAATTCATGCTAAAGAACGTCACATCTTTGGTACTAAAATGCGTTCAGTCATAAAAGAAGCGAATGAAATAGGAATAAAAGCTATTATTGACCAACAGTTTGAAATTGGTAAAGTCATCGCTGCTGCGGGTTTTGTTCCTATTTTAGAACCGGAAATAGATATTCATATGAAAGATAAACAAGCAGCGGAAGTAATTCTCAAACAAGAAATACTCGAGCACCTGAAAATATTGGATGCGAACTGTCTGGTAATTTTTAAACTTACCCTTCCAGATACAGATAATTTCTATGAAGAGATCATAAAGCATCCAAATGTCGTAAGAACTGTTGCACTCTCTGGAGGGTATTCCAGAAAAGAGTCAAATGAAAAACTGGCAAGGAATCCTAAACTGATTGCAAGTTTCTCAAGGGCATTAACCGAAGGGCTCAATGTTAAACAAAGTGAAGCAGAGTTTGACACTATTTTAGATGAATCGATCCAATCGATTTATGATGCATCAATTAAATAAAACGATAAATAGAACATCCCCAAAATTTCAAATATTTCGGGGATGTTTTTATGCGTTTAAGCTTTGGAGTGATATCATAAAAGTGCAGTCCCAAACTGCAAGGAAATAGTGAGGAAATAGTGAGGAAATAGTGAGGAAATAGTGAGGAAATAGTGAGGAAATAGTGAGGAAATAGTGAGGAAGAAGCCATAAACAAAATAAGGAGATGCTCTGGCACTCAGTTTGATCCAGAGGTATTTTTTCAAGAGACAGCTATCCCGTCAACTCACCCCTAATTTTTTCAACGGACAGCAATTTCATCAACTCACCCTTGATGGGAAAGTTCAATCAACAACAATTATGTCATCTCACCGCATGTTGAAACAGTTGTGCTAATGATGCGCGAAACAAAAAAAAAATTTCTTAAATAGTTTTAATTATCTCTTTACCTCCATCCTAATCCCTCAAACTTAAGTGTTTGAGGGATTAATTTTTGATGCTTTATTATGTTTTGCTCTTGTTTATCGTTCTCAATTCATAAAAATTCTAATTTATTTTCTATTCATATTTACATATTTAGTCTTCTTAAAAAATTCTAGAATTATATATCGACTGAACTGCTTATAAAGTTTAGAAAAAAAATAAAAAAATAGAAACAGCTAAAATAATTTTCCAAAATATGAATATAAATAAACTAATATGATATTAAATGATGATTTATGATTAAGTATCCAACGCATTTATTGAAAATAAACGAAGATATAAAATAATTAATATTGAAATAAAATAAATTATTTTATATCATACAAACGTTCAATATGTTGATTTTCAAACACCATATAAGGGTAATAATTATCATTAATAAGATAATTATTAATGAATTAAAAATATTTGCCATAATATTTGCCATTAAATGTAAAATATATTTGCCATTAAATGTAAAATAATTGTTGACATTACAAGAATATCGTATAATATGAAGGTAATAAAATATTTAGCAAACTTTCCAAAAGGTCAGGACGCAAAGCTATAGGGTCTACGTATTAGTTTACATGACAGCCAGTTGCAATTACTTTACATTCACAAAGGATGTTATAAATGCAACATAAAAAACTGTTGCACTTTTTTTATTTGAAAGAAAATTTATGGGGAGGATGTTAACAAATGACAACAGTATATGGCATTATAATAGTACTTGGTTTTCTTACCGGTTTGATCATGGAAAAGGCATCCACTACCCTGATCAATAACAGAATAAAGTCCCTGGAGTGTTCCAGATTTACTGGAACCAGAGAAAAATCATTTATGTGGGGAATGGTTAATGCTCTGAGTTGGTTATTTGTGATTGAGATAAATGGGCTAAACCCCCAAACCATCCAGGCACTTTTAATCATATCCGTCTGCATTGTTCTTTCCACAGTGGATATCAGCATAAAGAAAATACCGAACGAACTCATCCTCCTGACACTGATTATTGGTGCCAGCTTTATGGTCACAGACTTACAAATCGGAAGCATCGGCATGAACATCTTTGGTTTTGCCCTTGGTTTTATAATGTTTTTACTTCCGGCCTTGATTGGAAAAGGCGCCGGTTGGGGCGATGTGAAGTATGCAGCGGCAGTGGGCTTTTGTCTTGGAATTTATGGTTTTTTAACGGCCGTCATCATTATGACTTTTATATTGCTTATCTTTACCGCTTATATCATCCTTACAGGCAAGGGCAATTTAAAAACAAAAATTGCTTTGGGACCTTTTATGGCATTCGGTTTTGTATCAGTGCTTATCATCAATATTATGAATAGCCAGGTTTTGATATTTGACCTGGGCCGTTTAATCAATGGTTAGTTCTTAAGTGAAATGAAAAGTCCCAGGACTTTACATATAAAAAATGGAGAAGGAGAAATAAAATGAAAAACAT
>JAENWK010000088.1 GCA_016650045.1 Eubacteriaceae bacterium
ATAGAATAGGAGAAAAGAGAAATGAGACAATTATGAATACCATAGAAGAATCATTGCTAGCACTAATCAAAGGGAATAAAGCTTACATTGAAGCCAAAAAAAATGGTGCTATTTCAAAGACTATTCAGCCGGTTGCCGCCCAGGATGGGCAGAAACCCTATGCGGTTATTGTCACCTGTTCAGATTCCAGAGTGCCAGCTGAATATATATTTTCAGCTGACATCGGAGAACTTTTTGTGATTAGAACGGCAGGACATGTGATTGGGGATTTTGAATTAGGAAGCATTGAATATGGCGTTCAATACCTAGGGGCAAGCATTGTATTTGTTCTGGGTCATAATCATTGTGGTGCTGTTCAAGCCGCAATGGGCAGCCATGGAAAAGGCTGCGTTCAAAAGATATTGGATGAGATTATACCTGTGATTGTCGGTGAAGAGGATGTTGAAAAATGTGAAAAACTCAATATTGATAACAGTGTTCGCCGGATCATGGGAAGTAATATGATAAAAAACCTTGTGGACCAAGGAAAAGTAAAAATTATTTCCGGAAAATACGATATTGAAAGTGGTGTTGTCGAGTTTTATTAATAGGTTCAAAGTGAGATATTAGTTGGGATATCATTATCTGTTGACATAAGGAGTTTCTGAAAAATGGAGACAAAAGAGGAGAAAAAATATGGGGTTTATTGAATTTTTAAAAGCCGTCATTCTTGGCATTGTACAGGGGATCACTGAGTGGCTGCCCATTAGCAGCACCGGACATATGATTTTGGTGGACCAGTTTTTAAAGCTTGACATGTCCAAAGAATTTATCACAATGTTTCTGGTGGTCATTCAATTGGGGTCTATCATGGCAGTGGTCCTGCTTTATTGGCGTAAGTTATTACCCTTTTCCTACAAAGAAAAAAAAATAATGATCAGGAAAAACACGATGGTACTATGGGGAAAGATTCTTGTAGCTTGCTTGCCGGCAGCGGTGATTGGCCTAATATTTGGGGATTTTATCAATGCCATATTTTGGAATCCTCAAACCATTGCAGTCACATTGATCCTTTATGGTATTTTATTTATTGTCGTTGAAAATTGGAAAAAGAACAAAATGCCGGAAATAAGAAGCCTGTCGGAGATCACCTATAAAACCGCATTATTTATTGGGATATTTCAAGTGTTAGCCCTGATTCCAGGAACATCCCGTTCCGGGGCAACCATTATTGGAGCGATTTTGGTTGGTACATCCCGTACCATTGCAGCTGAGTTCACATTTTTTCTGGCCATTCCCATTATGTTTGGGGCAAGCTTATTAGAGATTATAAAATTTGGTTTTTTCACCGGCTGGGAAGTGTTTATTTTATTAACCGGGATGATCACAGCCTTTGTAATTTCAGTCTTTGCCATTCAGTTCTTAATGACTTATATTAAGAAACATGACTTTAAAATATTTGGTTGGTACAGAATTGTGTTGGGAATCATTGTAATTGGGTATTTTATAATTATTGGATGATAATTTAATTGATTAAAAATACCGACGCAAAAGAAAGAGAGAAAAAATGATTAATATTAATCAAGAAAAATGTATTGGGTGCGAAGAATGTGTGAAAGACTGTTTTCCAAAAGACCTTGTTATGAAAGATGAAAAGGCCCAGGCAACGAATATCACCTGTATTAAATGTGGACATTGCATCGCTATTTGTCCGGTCAATGCGGTAAGTATGACTGATTATGATATGGCAGATGTGAAAGAGTATGATGCCAAAACTTTCAATATTCCATCAGAAACCCTTCTGAACTTTATTAAATTCAGACGTGCTGTCCGCCGATTCAAAGATAAACCCATTGAGAAGGAAAAGATTGAACACATTATTGAAGCAGGGCGATTTACACCCACCGGAAGCAATCGTCAGCCGGTGTCCTATATTGTGGTGCAAAATGATATTCCCAAGCTCACAGGTCTCGCCTTGGAAAGCTTGAATCAGCTGGGAAAAAACGTTGTATTTAAGTTGTATGCCAGTCGCTGGATGAAAATGTATGAGGAATTTTTGGCGAATCCTGAATTACCCACAAGCCTTTTTTTCAAGGCCGCAGCCATTGTTTTAGTGGTTTCAGACTCACCCATTGACGGAGGATTGGCAGCTTCATCCATGGAGCTTATGACACATGCAGAGGGTTTGGGCATGTTTTATAGTGGTTTTTTTGTCAGAGCGGCAATGAAAAATCCGAAAATCAAAGAATTTTTAGGGATTGAAGATACCAAAGAAGTCATCGCTTGTTTAGTGATGGGCTATCCTGATGTTAGCTATCAAAGAACCACCCCACGAAAAAAAGCGGAAATTTCATGGCGATAAATCTATTTTAAGAATATTCTTGATGATTGTGTGCTCTAAATTTAGACTGGCAACGCCAATCCAAGGAGGGGTGCACAATCAGATAGATGGTGATTTCATTAAAATATAATGATGGGAAAAGCCCTTTTTAACGTTGTTTTGAAACGAAAGGTAAAGATATGGCTTTTATTGAATACAAAAACATAGACTTAAAATTTAATGAAAGAACCCTTTTTTCAAAATTCAATCTTACCATTGAAAAAACGAAAAGGTTCTTTTTTTTTAGCCCCATCAGGCACAGAAAAAACGACTTTAGTGAAAATGCTCATGGGCTTTATTGTTCCTGATGCCGGAGAAATTATCGTTAACGGATTACGATTGTCTGGGGACACCATGACCGCCATTGTATATCAAATTGTCATCATGGCGGCGATTTTAATTTCACGTTATTTCAGTATTCATCTCTCCATTCTTCTAACACGTAAAACGGCATTTGATGCCTATGATTGTTTAAAGATTTAAAATTCAGGATGCCAGAGCAAAATATTCCTATAAATGAAATAATTAGTTCATTTATTTTCAATTCTATTGGTGATACAATGAATTAACTGAAGAAGAATACTGAGATGAAAAAGGTGAGGTAGATCATGTCCTATAAAGACTTAACTCCAAAAAAAGTGCTTGAATATATAAAAACAGCCACCACTATTTTCCCTGAAAATGCGACCCTGGATGTTTATGAAATCGGTGGAGGAGAAGATGATGGGGATGGCTTTGTTAATCACGTTTATCGTATTTGGGACGAAACTGGAAAATCAGTCATATTAAAACAAGCAAAACCTTACCTGAAAATTTTTGGTGAAGCAGCACCATTAACAACCCGTCGTAACCAGATAGAATCTGAAATTATAAAGCTTCGAACGGCGATTACCCTGGAATATTTGCCTGAGATGTTTCATGTCGATCCAACAAACAATCTTTTTATTTATGAGGATTGCGGTCGATTGAAAATCATGCGTTTCGAATTAACCAAGGGCAAATCTTTCCCCCAATTTCCTAGGCAAATTGGGGAATTTATTGCCAAATCAAATTTCTATACCTCGGAAATATACCTTGATCAGGTCGCACATAAAGCCCTTGAATCCAAATTTATGAACCCGGAAATGCGTGTTATCATGGAAACCATTCTTTTTTTAAGAGAGTCTTTTATTGATGAATCCCTTCATCGAACATCCGGAGGCGATCCCAATCACATTGCCATGAGCGATTTATTATGGGATAAGCGGGAACTGAGAGTTGAATTGCTAAAACTCCGTGGTATTTTCATGAGGAAAAGCGAATGTCTTGTCCATGGAGATCTTCACACTTCAAACATCATGATTGATGAAAATGAAATGAAAATCATTGATATGGAATATCCTTTTATGGGACCACTTTCTTCAGATACCGGTTATCTGGCAGGCAATCTTATTTATGAATACATTGCCTGGTATCATCATCCAGAAGGCACTAAAGAATCCCGAAAAACCTATCGGAAGGAAATTTTAGGATATATCTGCGAAATGATCAATGAATACCAACGCATTTATTGTGAGTGCTGGGATAAAGATGCAAAACCCATGTATCGTGAGTATACCGAGTATCGGGAATACATTCTCAAGAATTACATCAAAGAGGTTTGTGGATTTACCGGCTGTCAGATTGTGAGCCGGGTTGCCGGTATTGTTTCATTACCGGATTTTGATGTTTTACAAAATCCTGCCAGCCGTAACTGTGCCAGGCGTCTTTCTTTGCTCATTGCTGATGCATTAATTATGAAACGTGATGAAATGGAATCAGTGGAGGACATCATTGCACTGATCGAAACAATCACCTACCGGTATTTTGATGTGATGAAGGAATTAAAGGGGCGTGATTTAGGGCATAAATCCTAATGTTAATGATTCTTGAAAATATTATCTTGTTATCTACCAACGAAAATAGTTGCAAAAAAAACGCAGGGTTACGAAACTGCGTTTTTTTATTCCTATTATATTAAAATTCAGCTTTTGAAAGTTCATAAGGTGTTTCCTGGTAAACGTAATAATTAAGCCAATTGGTGAATAAAAGATTGGCATGTCCCCGCCAGCGAACAATCGGCGGTTGGGTGGGATCATCGTCAGGATAATAGTTGTTGGGAATATTGATGGATTTTCCCATTGCAATATCCCGTTCATATTCGCCTTTGAGTGTTTCCGGGTCATACTCGCTGTGGCCGGTAACAAAGATTTGTCGGCCATTTCGAGCGGTTACAATATAAACCCCGGCCTCATCGGAAGACGCCATGAGTTCCAAATCAGGATGTGCGTCAATGGGATCACGATGAATTCCCGTATGACGGGAATGCGGAACGTAAAAAACATCATCAAATCCGCGAAAGAGTTTTACATAGTTTTGCTCTAAATGATGTTCAAAAACCCCGAATATCTTTTTTGGAAGCAAATATTTGGGAATACCGTAATGATGATATAATCCGGCCTGGGCACCCCAGCAAATATGCAAGGTCGAGAAGACATTGTTTTTGCTCCATTCCATAATTTCAATCAGTTCTTCCCAGTAGTCCACTTCCTCAAAATCCAGGGTTTCAATGGGAGCTCCGGTAATGATCAGTCCATCAAAGCGTTGGTCCCGGACATCCTCGAAATAGGAGTAGAAAGAACCTAAATGCTCAGCAGAGGTATTTTTGCTTTCATGGGTTTTTGTTTGAAGTAAGGTCACTTCAATTTGCAGGGGACTATTTCCAAGTAACCGCAAAAGCTGGGTTTCAGTTGATATTTTTGTAGGCATGAGATTTAATATAGCAATTTTTAAGGGACGGATGTCCTGGTGACTGGCCCGGGCGGCATCCATTACAAAAATATTTTCTTTAGTCAGAATTTGACTTGCCGGCAAGTCATTGGGTATTTTTATGGGCATTGTTTTCACCTCGAAGTTTTAGTTTGCATAGGCAATTGCGAAATTTGAAAAACAAAACTTAATGGGGACTCTGTCTGTTTCTATGAAACAATTTTTCCGCTTTATGGCGAACAGTTTTGAGAATTGTTCGCTTAGAATGCTATAAATCGTTGATAGAAATATAAATTCTTTGTCACAGTTTCGCAATTATATATTAGTATAGTGAGTGTCGGATTTTAAAAAATTAAACCGCTTTTGTCAAAGCCTGATCTAAATCAGCCAGAATATCATCAATGTGTTCCAGGCCAATGGATAAGCGAATCATATCCTCAGTAATCCCAGCGGCAATGAGCTCATCGCCGGAAAGCTGTTGATGGGTGGTCGTGGCGGGATGAATAACCAGTGATTTAGCATCGGCCACGTTGGCCAAATGGGTAAAAAGTTCTAGACTGTCAATGAATTTTCGGGCAGCATCAAGGCCACCTTTAATTCCAAAGGTGAAAATAGATCCAGGACCTTTTTTGAAATATTCATCGGACAAGGCTTTGTAAGGGTTGCCCGGAAGAGAAGGGTAATTTACCCAGGTCACCTGGGGATGACTGCTTAAAAAAGCAACAACTTTTTTGGCGTTTTCAACATGGCGATCCAGTCGCAGAGACAAAGTTTCCAAACCCTGCAAAAGGAGAAAAGAATTAAAAGGGCTGATACAGGCACCGGTATCACGGAGGAGTTGAACCCGAGCTTTTACAATGAAAGCGGCTGCTCCAATATCGGTGGCATAGGTAATCCCATGATAGCTAGGATCCGGGGTGGTAAATACTGGGAATTTACCGCTGGCTGCCCAGTCGAAATGACCGCCATCCACAATGATCCCGCCAATGGTAGTGCCATGACCGCCAATGAATTTGGTGGCAGAATAAACAACAATATCCGCACCGTAATCCAATGGTCTGAAAAGATAGGGAGTGGCAAAGGTGTTATCCACAATAAGAGGGATTCCATGGGCATGAGCAATGGTGGCCACGGCTTTTATATCCACAATGTTAATGGCCGGGTTCCCAAG
>JAENWK010000132.1 GCA_016650045.1 Eubacteriaceae bacterium
AGATAACAACCCACATTTAAAAATATCACTATTGAATTTAGATACTGATATATATGAACCTGCTGTTACAATTTTAGAACATTTATGGCCAAGAATTGTTAGAGGCGGGGTGTTGATATTGGATGATTATGGCACATTTCCGGGAGAAACCAAAGCAGTAGATGATTATTTTGATGGGAAAGATATTATTATAAATAAATTTGATTTTGCTATGACTCCGTGTTACATAATAAAAGACTAATTGTTGGAGAGTTAAGTTTGGATACTATCAGTTGGAAAGTAAATGTCAAACTGTAGGTACGTGCTCATAAAAAAAGTCCAACTGCAAGAGCTGGACTCGTAATTTTATCCTGGCGGGAACACAAGGGGACGGTTCTTTTGTGTTGAATTACATCCTGTCATATGGTAAAATAAACACATACGGGGGTGTGAAAATGCCAAGAAAAGCACGGGAGAAAAGCAGTACCGGAATTTATCATGTTGTGTTAAGGGGGATTAATCGACAGATCATTTTTGAAGATGACGAAGATTACGAAAAATTCCTGGATACACTAAAAGAGCATAAAGAAACTAGTGGTTATGAAATTCATGGTTACTGTCTGATGAGCAATCACATGCATCTGTTGATCAAAGAAGGGGAAGAAGATTTAGGCATCGCATTTAGAAGGATTGGCGCACGCTATGTCTATTGGTATAATTGGAAATATAACAGGCGGGGACATTTATTTCAGGATCGCTATAAAAGTGAAGCCGTTGAAAATGATGAATATTTTCTAACCGTGCTCCGGTATATCCATCAAAAGCCATTAAAAGCAGGAATCGTAAAGGAACTGTCGGAATACCCATGTACAGAGTTTGGACTCAGTTTATTTTCTGAAGATCCTGAAACCGCCATAAAATTGTTTAAGGAATTCAATTTAGAAAAAAAAATAATCAATGTTTAGAATACGATCAGAATATGAGATGGAAAGATTCGGAAGCCATTGATTTTATAAAAAAGATTGGCGGCATTAAAAGTCCAACAGAAATTCAGAATTTTGAAAAAGAAAAGCGAGATGCGATTATAAAAACATGCAAAGATAAAGGATTATCTATCAGGCAACTTCAAAGATTGACTGGCATTAGTTTTGGGGTGATAAGGAAGATAGGCGCACAGTAGAGGAAATTATAAACAAAAAAATGAAGATATCAGAAACATGATATAATTGGCTTAATAATAATTTCAAAAGGGAGAACAAATATGGCAACGCGAATAACTTCCATGGAATTTTACAAGGAGATGGCAAATGAGCACCTGTGCCATCAAAAGATATAATGGAAGAAATCATGGCGATTGAAAAAAAATTGGATGGTACACTGGAGGAAGTTTTTAATGAAAAATAATATTGAGAAAAACTCCAATAAAACATATGAAAAAATCCGTAAAACGGTTATTATTGCTCAAACAAAAGTGTATTCGGCTGTGAATTCTGCAATGGTTAAAGCCTACTGGGAAATTGGTGAACAGATCTTTGTAGATTGTGGTGAGAATGATAGAGCGGATTACGGAAAAAAGTTAATTAAATATCTTTCTGTAAAACTGACAAAAGAATTTGGCAGCGGATTTGACGAAAGAAATTTGCGATACATGCGACAGTTTTATACCACATTTCCAATTCGGAACGCACTGCGTTCCGAATTGAGTTGGACGCATTACCGGTCGTTAATGCGCGTTCCCAATGAGCAAGCACGGGATTTTTATTTAGAAGAATGCTCAAAAGCCGGATGGAGTACAAGGCAGCTTGAGCGCCAGATCAATACCTTGTATTATGAGCGGATTTTAGCAAGCCAGGACAAAGAAAGTGTTGAAAAGGAAATAGAAACCTTAGAACCAAAACCCGAGTATGAAAGAATCATCAAGGACCCATATGTTCTGGAGTTTTTGAATTTAGAAGCCAATCCCCATTTCTATGAAAAGGATTTGGAGCAGGCGTTAATTGATCATCTGCAAAAGTTTTTATTGGAACTTGGTCGAGGGTTTTCTTTTGTTGCACGGCAGAAAAAAATTACCTTTGACGGGCGACATTTTTATATTGATCTTATTTTTTATAACTATATTTTAAAATGCTTCGTGCTCATTGATTTAAAGCTCGGGGATCTGGTCCACCAAGACTTAGGACAGATGCAGATGTATGTCAACTACTACACCCGAGAGCTGATGAATGAAGGCGATAATCCGCCCATCGGGATCGTTCTTTGTGCGAACAAAAGTGAAGCGGTGGTTAAATATACCCTTCCAGAGGATAACACACAGATTTTTGTATCTAAATACATGACCTATCTCCCAACAGAGGAAGAACTCAAACGGGAATTAAATCTTGAAGAGTTTGTCAAAATGGAATCAGGTGACGATGAATGAGAAAGATGAAAGATAGCGGGATTGAATGGATTGGAGAAACACCAAAGCAGAGTGCAATGGACCATATGCGATGTCTAGCATCTAAGAACTATTTGAGATTAGCAAAATCGTTTTCTTCAATACAGTAGTAAACGAAAAAACACATAAAAACGAGTTTATCAGATTTCAGTTTGATAAAAATATTTGCTGCAACTGTCCTTTAAAAGATAAATGCTTGTGCAAAAACAAGAAGGGCAATTATCTAAGAAGCGGAAGGGTTGTTGATGTAGCGCTCAGATATGACAGTATTTTTGTTTATGGTAAGATATAAATACCAAAAGGGGGGGTGCGGAATTCCCCAGTATGTAGAAAACAACCCACATTTAAAAATATCACTATTGAATTTGGATACTGATATATATGAACCTGCAGTTACAATTTTAGAACATTTATGGTCAAGAATTGGATAGTGTAAAGTAAGGTATGAAAGACCGAGCCAAAAAAACAGTTTTAAAAGAACCCAAAAGAGTGAGGCTGACACATAAATTAAAGGGGTTGGTGGTGTTCACCACCCTTGACCGCACAGCAAAGCAATGCTCTGAAGTTCATACCGACGGCGATGAAACTCAAAAACAGAAAGATTTCACCATCGTATTCACAGCATTGTAGCATTGTTTTGTTGTGCCATCAAGGGCAGGGCCGAAAGCGAAGCTTTCGGATGGTAAACCAGGCACCTCGAGCTTAAAAATCTAAAAACAGAGAGATGACTAAGCCACTTGATTTTCCTGTATTTTCAGGATGGTCTGTTGCCCCAGCAGGATCAGCAGTTGCCATTTAGCCGGCATATTATCTGCCGGTTTCAGCAGATCCAATTCGTTGAGAGGACGCCAATAGTTGTAGGGATGTGGCCGCAGAAAGTTATAATAGGCAACCCAGAGAGAGACACCATATAAGTGCACACTGTTCACTCCCGTAGCCACAGGTCACCCGGTAAGACGATTTGAAGGTGCGGTTCAGACGTTCCACCACCTGCTTAACCCAGCGATATTCGGTTGATACCGCATCATCATTGGATAAACCGATGTGGTACTATGTCAAGAAAAAGTACCACTTCTTAAAATTAAAGTTAAGGGCACGCTTTGGCAGATCATGTAAGCGCATTTTAAAAAAATCAACCGTGAATTTACGATAGAGATAATGAAGCTTGTAGAGGGAATGCTCCTGATGGGTGGCAGTACTGGGAACCCGCTTTAAATTCTGGAGATAATAAGAACACTTGAGATTGAGACACTTATGAATGCGGAAGTGTTTTTTATCCTTAACCGCCTCAAGGGTGCGCCCACAATAGGGGCAACGCAAAATTAACGGCTTTGAAGAGAAATTCCGCAGATTAAAGCGCTCATTACAAATTTTACAAAGAAACTGTCCTTTCACACCATTGTTGTTGTAAAGATAGGAATGAGGGGTACCACAGCGTGGACAGACGATGGCGGAATCAACCGATTGCTCCGAACGCCGCCTGATGGGCTCGACTGTAAAGC
>JAENWK010000175.1 GCA_016650045.1 Eubacteriaceae bacterium
CTGCTATTTTTTTTTGCGCTGGCTCTTTCCAAGGTAGGCTTCTTTAATGGTCTCATCGTTAAGAAGCTCTTTTCCTGTGCCGTGTTTGATTATTTTGCCGGTTTCCAGAACATAGGCATAATCTGCAATCTTAAGTGCCAGATTTGCGTTTTGTTCAATTAATAGAATGGTAATGCCTTCTTTGTTCAAAGTTTCAATAATATCAAAAATTCCTTTTACAATCAGTGGGGCAAGTCCCAGTGAGGGCTCATCCATCATTAAAAGCTTTGGTCGACTCATCATCGCACGTCCCACAGCCAGCATTTGCTGTTCTCCGCCGGATAGGGTGCCAGCCTGTTGCCAGGACCGTTCCTCTAAACGTGGGAAGAGGCCATAAATGTTTTTGATATCCTCGTCCAAGCTGTCCTTACGCAGATAAGCACCAATCTTAAGATTTTCAAAAACACTCAGATCAGGAAAAACATGGCGTCCCTCAGGAACCAGGGTAATTCCCTTTCCAACAATTTTAGTGGTATCTAAGCCAATCAGTTCTTCATCATTATAGGTGATACTTCCGGATTTTGCTTTTACAAGACCAACAATGGATCGGAGTGTGGTGCTTTTGCCAGCACCGTTTGCGCCAATCAGGGTGACAATACTGCCATCAGGAACTTCAAGATCAATCCCTTTAACGGCTTCGATGCCGCCATAGGCGACTTGTAAGTTTTTAATCTTCAACATCGGCGTCTACCCCCAAATATGCTTCAATTACTTTTGGATTATTTTGAATATGATCAGGTGTTCCTCTGGCAATGGTGCAGCCGAAATCCAAAACATAAATATGATCAGAAATTTCCATCACTAAATCCATATGATGCTCGATCATAAAAATAGTCAAGCCAAAATCTGTTTTCAGCTTTAAAATAAGATCCGTTAATTCATCAGTTTCCTGAGGATTCATTCCTGCAGCCGGTTCGTCCAATAGAAGAAGTTGTGGATTGGTGGCAAGGGCACGGGCAATTTCTAAATGGCGTTGCTTTCCGTAGGAAAGAGAAGATGCTTTTTCATCCTTATAATCGATGAGTCCCATACGATCCAAAAGCAATTCGCAGTCCTGTTTTGCTTTGATCTCGCCCTTAACTGCCTTTGGCAAGCGAAGGGTAGCGGAAAGAAAATTAAAATTAACATTTTGATGGGTGGCAACCAGAACATTTTCGAATACCGTAAGCTCTTTAAATAAACGTATATTCTGAAAAGTTCTGGCAATACCAAGATTTGTAATCTTATTTGGTTTTTTTGCGGTGATATCAATTTCATTGGCAACTCCAACACTATCTACCGGCGAAAAAATAACCTGGCCTTTAGTTGGAGCATAAACTCCGGTGATGACATTAAATGCTGTTGTTTTACCGGCACCGTTTGGACCAATCAGAGCTGCCAATTCACCCTTTTTAATATCGATGTTCAGATCATTAACGGCTGTAACTCCGCCGAATTGCATGACAATATTTTCAGTTTTCAAAAGACTCATTTACTGTCACCTCCCTGAGCTGATGGTTTTTTTCTGTTGAACTTTGATTTTATTGCTTTTATTTTTTTGCCGATAAAATCCCAGGTGAGCTCATTGGTACCCATTAAGCCTTTACGGTAAAAAAGGACAATGACCATCAGCAGGGCTGAGAAAACGACCATTCTTAAACCGGGTCTGAAAATCGGAAGATCCAAACCAAAAGCCATCGGTTCATCAAGAAATCGCAGCCACTCCTGTCCTAATGTTACGACAAAGCTGGCAATAACAGTTCCTGAAATACTTCCCATACCACCAAGAACGATGATCAGCAGGAAGTTATAGGTCAGGGTAAAGTAGAATTGTTTGGGATCAACGGTTCCGAGCAGGGCGGCGAATAAACCGCCGCCAATACCGGTAAAAAAAGCACCGATCATAAAAGAAGTCATCTTTGTTTTAAAGAGCCCTACGCCCATAGCTTCGGCGGCAATTTCATCCTCACGAATGGATTTAAAGGCCCGACCATAGGATGAGTTAATAAGAAGTACCATCAAAATGATGATGATCAGGGCAATACCATAGGACCACCAAAGACTGGTAATGGTGGGAATGCTTTTTATCCCCAGAGCACCATTGGTGATGGTTTGGGTATTGGTGAAAACAATCCGAATGATTTCTGAAAATCCCAGGGTCGCAATGGCTAAATAGTCGCCTCGAAGACGGAAACAAGGCCCACCAATGAGAAATGCAAACCCAGCAGAGACGAGGCCGCCCAATAGTAGTGCAACAATAAAGGGTAATTGAATATTTGCTAATAAGGGTGTCATAGGTGCCAGGTAAAAAATAGTAGCACGGGCTTCTATGGGAACCGTAAAAATTGCAACCGTATAGGCACCAACTGCCATAAAGCCAGCTTGACCCAATGAAAACTGTCCTGTAAAACCATTAACCAAATTCATGCCCAGGCTGATAATGGTATAAATTGCACAGAGATTCAAAAGTCTTCGAATATAGGAATCGACATATTGATTAGCCAAACCTATCGTGATTAAAACAACCACCAAAAAAATAATAGTTTTCCAATGTAAC
>JAENWK010000004.1 GCA_016650045.1 Eubacteriaceae bacterium
AAAAATCAATGGCAAAATAAACACCATCCAAAGATCTGCCTTCAACGGACAGATCTCTTGGTTTTGTGGCGCCGCCGCATAAAACGATGGCATCATATTCGGATTGAATGGTTTTGATGGGAACATCTTTTCCAACTTCAATATCAGTGATAAAATTAATGCCTTCGGCCTTCATAAAATCAATCCGGCGCTTTACCACGTCTATTTTATCTAATTTCATATTCGGTATACCATACATTAAAAGTCCGCCAATACGGTCTTCCCGTTCGTAGATGGTAATAGAATGACCCGCTTTATTGAGCTCATCAGCACAGGAAAGACCGGCTGGACCGGAACCGACAATGGCAACTTTTTTACCGGTACGATTTTTAGGTGGATTTGGTTTAATCCATCCTTCCTTAAACCCGCGATCAATAATAGTGGCTTCATTTGTTTTAATGGTAACTTGAGGTTCGTTTAGCCCGACGGTACAAGAACCTTCACAGGGAGCAGGGCAGACCCTGCCGGTGAATTCTGGAAAATTATTTGTTTTAAGCAGTCTTGCTAAAGCTTCTTTCCATAAACCTTTATAAATTAGGTCATTCCATTCTGGAATTAAATTATGGATGGGACAGCCAGAAGCTGCCCCGGCAATCATAATGCCGGATTGACAATAGGGGATACCGCAATCCATGCACCGAGCCCCTTGAATTTGCTGTGTCGCCTCGGGAAGTTCTAAATGGAATTCCTGCCAATCTTTTATCCGTTCGAGAGGTGCACGATCTTGCGGCACTTCGCGTTTATATTCTAAAAATCCTGTTGATTTTCCCATATTCTTTTACTTCCTCACTAATTTCCGCTAATGCGGGATAAATCATTATTATTTGCTTGAAAAGCCGCCATTAAAGCTTCTTCGCCGGTTAGGCCCTGGGCTTCAACACGTTCAATAGCATCTAACATACGTTTATAATCCCTTGGTAAAACTTTTACAAATTTCTTTGATAGTTCATCAAAATTATCTAAAATGCTTTGTCCCAGGGTACTGTTAGTATAATATGTATGTTTAGTTATTAAATCTTTAAGTTCTGCTAATTCGGCCTGATCTGTAATGTCAACCAGATCAACCATGTCGGCATTACAGGTGTCGCCAAAGCAGTCTTCCGGATCAAAAATATAAGCGATACCACCGGACATACCAGCGGCAAAATTTCGACCGGTTTTGCCAAGAACAACGACTTTACCGCCAGTCATATACTCACAGCCATGATCTCCAATGGCTTCCACCACAGCGGTAACCCCACTGTTACGAACGCAAAAACGTTCGCCTGCTGCCCCTCTGATATAGGCTTCACCCTGAGTGGCACCATAAAGAGCTACATTTCCAATGATGATGTTTTTTTCCGGAACAAAAGTTGATTCTTTAGGAGGATAAACAATGAGTTTTCCTCCGGATAAACCCTTTCCAAAATAATCATTGGAGTCGCCTTCCAATTTAATGGTGATGCCTTTTGGAATAAAGGCTCCAAGACTCTGTCCCGCAGAACCAGTAAAATTTAATTCGATGGTATCTTCCGGCAATCCATTTTCGCCATAGCGTTTACTTACTTCATTTCCGATAATGGTTCCAACCACACGATTGGTATTTTTTATTTTTCCGTAAACAGTGACTTTTTCTCCGCGTTCCAAAGCAGGTTTACACTGAACAAGTAATTCGGACAAATCCAGGGATTTTTCTAATTGATGATTTTGTTTTATTTGACAATATAAGCCACCATCTTCGGGCACACTGGGTTGATAAAGAATCTTTGAAAAATCAAGACCTTTGGCTTTCCAATGACCAATGGATTTTTGCATTTCAAGTTTATCCGATCGACCAATCATTTCGTTAAGGGTTCTGAATCCCAGCTCAGCCATAATTTCTCTGAGTTCCTGGGCAATGAATTTCATGAAATTTACCACATGTCCAGGATCTCCGGTAAAACGTTTCCTGAGTTCCGGATTTTGAGTGGCAATCCCAACAGGGCAGGTATCTAAATGACACACCCGCATCATGAGGCAGCCCAGAATAACAAGCGGCGCAGTGGCAAATCCATATTCTTCGGCACCTAAAAGCGCGGCAACCGCCAAATCTTTACCGGTTAATAATTTACCGTCTGTTTCAAGGACCACCCGGGTTCTTAAATTATTCAGCACCAGGGTTTGATGGGTTTCGGCTAAGCCAAGTTCCCAGGGCAGACCGGCATGTCGAATACTGGTTCGGGGAGAAGCACCGGTTCCGCCGTCATAGCCGCTGATTAAAATAACATCGGCTTTTCCTTTGGCGACTCCGGCGGCAATGGTTCCGACACCAACTTCTGAAACCAGTTTGACATTAATTCGAGCATCACGATTGGCATTTTTTAAGTCGTGGATCAGTTCGGCTAAATCTTCAATGGAATAAATATCATGATGTGGCGGTGGAGAAATCAGCCCAACTCCCGGTGTGGAAAACCGAGTTTTCGCAATCCAGGGGTATACCTTACGACCAGGAAGTTGACCGCCTTCACCAGGTTTTGCGCCCTGAGCCATTTTAATCTGAATTTCCTGGGCCGTGGATAAATAATGACTGGTGACACCAAAACGACCGGAAGCCACTTGCTTAATGGCGCTGCAACGGGAATCCCCGTTTTCAAGTGGGAAATTTCTTTCAGGATCTTCGCCGCCTTCTCCGGTATTGCTTTTTCCTCCAATACGATTCATTGCAATGGCCATACTTTCATGGGCTTCACTGCCGAGGGAACCATAGGACATGGCCCCGGTTTTAAACCGGGTGCAAATATTTTCAACGGATTCCACTTCTTCAATGGGAATGGGTTCACGGTCTTTAAAGGTCATCAGTCCTCTTAATGTACACATTTTTTGACTTTGTTCATCGATGAGGCTTGTATATTCCTGGTACAGCTTATAATCATTGGTTCGACAAGCCATTTGCAGTTTATAAACAGTGTCCGGATTATAGATATGGAATTCCCCTTCTGATCGCCATTGGAAATTTCCACCGGAATCCAGAGTTTTGTTGTCGGAAAAAGGATCATTATAGGCTTCATCATGGCGCATTTGGGATTCTTTGGCTATTTCCGAAAGTCCGATGCCCTCGATTCTTGATGGTGTTCTTGTAAAGAAGCGATCAATCACTTCTGAATTAATGCCGACGGCTTCAAAAATTTGGGCACCGTGATAACTGAGAATCGTTGAAATCCCCATTTTTGATAGGACCTTGACAACCCCTTTGGTAACGGTTTTAATATATGTTTTAAGGGCTGTTTCATAATCAATCGTTAACAAACCTTTTGCAATAAGATCTTCAATGGTTTCAAAAGCCAGGTAAGGATTGATGGCAGTAGCACCATAACCGATTAATACTGCAAAATGGTGAACTTCTTTGGGTTCCCCTGATTCGACAATAAGACTGACTCTGGTTCGGGTAAGATTGCGAATTAAATGTTGATGGAGTCCTGAAATTGCCAAAGATGATGGAATTGGCAGTTTGTTCTCATCAACACCTCGATCTGAAAGAATAAGAATTTTCGTGCCATTCTCAATGGCTTTATCAGCTGAGGCAAAAAGCGTTTCCATGGCAAGATTTAATCCATCACCGCCGGAATTATTCTCAAATAAAGTTGATAATGTAACGGTCTTTATTTTTGGATCCTTTAACTCGCGGATTTTATTTAATTCGTCATTGTTTAAAATGGGCATAGCCAAGCTAATCTGATGACAACTTTCTGGTTTAGGGTCGATTAGATTACCTTCGCCACCTAAATAGACTTCGGTTCCGGTAATGAGCTCTTCACGAAGGGCATCAATGGGTGGATTGGTTACCTGGGCAAACATTTCCTTAAAGTAATTAAAAAGCAGTTGCGGTTTATCTGACAAAACAGCCAAAGGGCTATCATTACCCATGGCGCCAATGGGATCGACCCCATCCTTTGCCATCGGGATAATCAATGCTTTCAAATCTTCATAGGTATAACCAAAGGTTTTTTGACGCTGAACTAAGGTCTCTTTATCAGAGACACTTTTCGTTTTTGGTTCAGGAAGCATCTCCAAAGTCACATTGTTTTCTTTGAGCCATTGTTCATAGGGTTCCTGGGAAGCAACCGAAACCTTGAGGTCTTCATCATTGATGATTTCTCCTTTTTCGGTATCGATCATGAGCATTCTTCCGGGTTTTAAACGTTCTTTAATTAGAATATTATCAGGGGCAATATCTAAAACTCCAACTTCAGAGGCTAATATAACCAGATCATCCTTTGTGACATAATAACGGGAAGGTCGCAAACCGTTTCGGTCCAGCACAGCGCCTAATCGAATACCATCAGTAAAAGCAATGGCAGCAGGGCCATCCCAGGGTTCAAGCATTCTTGAATGATAGTTGTAAAAAGCCTTTTTTTCTGGGCTCATGGACTGATTTTTGGACCAGGGTTCCGGTATCATCATCATAGCGCTATGGGCCATGGATCTGCCGGTTAAATTTAAAAATTCAAAACAATTATCAAAAATTGCAGAATCACTGCCATCGGTATCAATAACTGGAAATGTTTTTTCTAATTCATTGCCAAAAAGTTCGCTTTGCAGCAGGGATTGTCTGGCGTACATCCAATTGACATTGCCTTGCAGGGTATTAATTTCACCATTATGGATGGAATATCGGTTGGGATGGGCGCGTTCCCAGCTTGGAAAGGTGTTCGTGCTGAAGCGGGAATGAACCATGGCAATGGCGGTGGTCATATCCGGATCCTGCAGGTCAGTATAGAATTCGCCGACTTGGTCTTCGGTTAACATTCCTTTATAAACAACGGTTCTCGAAGAGAAACTGGCAGCATAAAATGACAAGCCCTTTTCTTTAGTGATCTTTTCCGTAAGTTTTCGGATGGTGTAAAGCTTTCGTTCAAAGGCCATGGGTTCTTTTATTTCAGGATCTTTTTTTATGAAAACCTGTTTGAGAAAAGGCATGCTTTTAAGGGCCATTTTTCCCAGATCGCAGAGATCAACTGGGACGTCCCGCCATCCGATGAGGGTTTGGCCTGCTTCATTAATCATATCTGCCAGTATTTTTTCACATTGAGCTCTTTCAGCCGCATCGGTAGGAAGAAATAACATGCCCAAACCATAGTCACCTGGCTGGGGCAGAGTAAAGCCTTCTTTAATAGAAGCTTTTTCAAAAAATTGGTGGGGAATTTGGATAAGAATCCCTGCGCCGTCACCGGTGTTTGATTCAAAACCTCTGCCGCCACGGTGTTGTAAGTTTACAAGAATTGTAAGAGCCTGTTGCAAAATATCATGGGATTTTTTTCCTTTAATATGGACAACCGCTCCGATGCCACAGGCATCATGTTCAAAATCTGGATCATAAAGTCCCTGCTTAAGTGGTAAATAGCTTTGTTTCATACTCATCTTAACCTTCCTCAGAAAAATCTTTCCGGTAATCACAAAAATAATTGTGTTATAAAAAAATAACAGGCTTTATTCAGGTTGATCACCATTTTTTTTTATTAACTGTAACACACAACCTATAAAATATTCAAACAATATTCATTGAAAAATAAAATAATATTTTTTTTGAAATTCATTTAATTATAACCTATTTTAATCGGTATTAATAGTGGGGAATAAGTTGTAATAAAAAAAATCAGCTAATGCCAAGCAAAATTAATGAACCGATCAATAAAACAACCATGATATTTTGAACTTTTGCAAAGATATTGACGCTCATATAATTAATGTTTTTTAAAATAAAATAGGACAAAGCGGCCCGGTTCATAAAATGAACCCAGACGACTGTGTCCTTGTTAAATACTATATTACACTCATCCAAATAAGTAAGATTGTAAAAATCGGTACAGTCCTAAAAATTTAAATGATTAAGAATTTGCTTTTTTTATTTTCAATAGGTGTTTTAAATAATTCGCTAAGGGTATGAAAAAGATATGGAAAGGGAAGTGATATTTAATATGAAAAAGGTAATTCTAATTCTAATCCTGTCAATATTTACCAGCTTTGTTTTAGCCGGTGTTTCCCTTGCAGACGAAATGCAATTAAAAAGTGTGAATACCATATTGGCAGAAATTAGGGTGGAACAAGGAATCGGCGGTTCAGATAAGATTGATGTAAACAAGGTCAGCCAGGCTCAGCTTGAAGCATTAGGCGATTCTGTGATGGAAGAAATGATTGGTAATACAGCCATGCACGACCAAATGGATTTAAGACTGGATGGGGATGGTTCAGAATCCCTTAAAGCCTTTCATATTAATATTGCCTGTCTGCAAAATCACATTACCTGGCATTGACTTTATTTTACACGCGAAAACATAACTTGGACACTTCATGGATAAACATTTTTTTAGATTTCCCTTGGTTTTTTGTACGATTTTCATAAGATTACCTCTTTGTTAAAATTAGAAAAGAATTGTAAATTGACTGTTTTATTTATAGTGCACCCAAGTTGCGAAATAATTAACCAATAAATACAATGGTTAACTCCTTAGAAGTGCATTATAATTTAAAAAAGGAGTGTGAATTCCACTTCGTTTATGTTAAAATTTACGTTGTAAATAAGAAAATAAAGACTGGAGTCAATAGAATAAGTTAGAGGAGGGTCTTTTGAAAATAATATTATTAGGAGCTCCAGGGGTTGGGAAAGGTACCCAGGCTGAATTAATTTGTGATCATTTTAATATCCCTCATATTTCAACCGGGAAGTTGTTTCGTTTGAATGTAGCTGAGGGGTCAGATTTGGGATTGCAGGTAAACGAGTACATTAAAAAGGGAAAATTAGTCCCGGATTATCTTACCATATCACTCGTTGAAGACCGGTTAAATAAAGATGACTGTAAAAATGGATTTTTATTGGATGGATTTCCAAGAGATGAAAATCAGGCCAAAGAGCTTGAGTTATTCCTAAATAAAAAAGGTGAACATATTGATAAGGTTTTGTTAATTGAGGTTTCAGAGAAAGTCATCCTCGATCGGATAGCCGGCAGACGTGTTTGTCCAAAATGCGGGGAGAGCTATAATGTTAAATATAATCCATCCAAAGTAGGCGATAAATGTCAGGTCTGTGGAAGCGAGCTAATTCAAAGATCCGATGATAAGGAAGAGGTAGTCCTTGAAA
This sequence comes from Eubacteriaceae bacterium, assembly GCA_016650045.1. Classification (GTDB taxonomy): domain Bacteria; phylum Bacillota; class Clostridia; order Eubacteriales; family Eubacteriaceae; genus Acetobacterium. Next base: position 7,133 of record JAENWK010000004.1, read on the forward strand.
GGCTGGCCATTTACAATAAAGTCACCAAACCAATCATCGATTATTATAATGCTTTAGGAGTGTTATACCGGATCCAGGGTGAGGATGATATTAATGATATTTTCAAAAGTATCCTTGCCATTTTAGAAACAGACTGATCATATAAACCCTGGTTAAAAATTTCTTAACAGCGCTTCAAGGAAATAATCATCACTTTAAAAGCAAATCAGAGAGATGATCACTGATTTTGAGTAATCTGCTTTATTAGTCATGGAATTTAATTTCATGACTAATAAAGTAATTGGTTGTTTTTGTTTTTGACTGATAAAAACAGTCCAATCATTTTATAAAGATCTGACCTGATTTTTATTCTTGGGGATTCTCTATTTGTGCTAAAAATGAATCGCGATCAATGGGAGTCGTTGCAATAATTTGATCGATATATAATAAAAATATGGGTCCGCTAAAATTGGTTACCTGAGTATCCCTGACAATAATAACTTCACTCAAAATAATATGACTATAGATAGATGGGTCTGCTTCTTCCTCTTCGCTTTTAAAAGGCTTTCCAATGATATAACCATAACTTGTGAGAAATAACATATCTGAATAATTGTTCATTTCAAGATTCCCAAGAATATTAAATTCTTTCAGAGAACATTTTTCTTTTGATAAGGTGCTATATTCCATTTTGCTGTCTCCTGACATATTAATTTCAACCGAATTGAGCTGATACAACCATTATAGGAGTAGGAGCAAAAAGAAACAAGATAAAAAAAGAAATTCAACCATAAAAGATTTTTCAGCCCCAATAGTATAAAAATGAATGGGTGCCTGGTAGAAATAAAGAAAAGTGAAGGTTTCTATTATGTTACAAGGAATTGAATTGTCTCAGGCAATCAACATACTACTTGAAAATATACAACCGATTCGGACAACTGAAATAAAAAGTATTTTAGAAGCGCTTTCAAGAATTGCCGCAGAGGATGTTTTTGCTCCCATAGACAATCCACCATTTGACCGATCGCCCTTGGATGGCTATGCCCTTATTGCCGAGGATTCTATTGGTGCAAGTCGAGAAAAACCAGTGGAACTCAAAGTCGTGGGCAAGATTTTCGCAGGGGATTATTGCGACATTATTTTAAAACAACATCAGGCCATAAGGATTATGACCGGGGCTATGATTCCCACCGGGGCTAATTGTGTGATCAAGCAAGAATCAACAAATTACGGTAAAGATCTTGTGAAAATATACGAGCCGTTAAAGCCATATCAGAACTACAGTTATATGGGTCAGGATTTTAAAAAGGGAACTAAACTAATCTCTCAAGGGGAAAAATTAAATTTTGTAAACCTTGGACTTTTAGCTAGTATGGGGTACTCAACAGTCATGGTATACAATCAGCCGAAAGTAGCTCTCATAGTTACCGGAGATGAATTGGTACCTCCTGGAGGCACTTTACCAAAAGGTAAGATCTATAATAGCAATCTGTTTTTAATAGCGGCTAGGCTCAAAGAACTTTCAATTAACCCAATATACTTGGAACAATGCACAGATGATGTCAATACCGTTATACAAAAGCTTCAGGAAGCTGTGGCCGTGGCTGATTTGGTCATCACAACCGGCGGAGTATCCCTTGGAGAAAAAGATATTTTTCATGAGGTGCTGCCAAAGCTGGGGGCAGATCAGAAGTTTTGGAAGGTTAATATAAAACCGGGAACTCCGGTAATGTTTTCAACCTATCACAACAAACCGATACTGAATTTATCAGGAAGTCCATTTGGAGCATTGACTGCTTTTGAGCTTTTAGTCAGGCCAGTGCTTGGTAAAATGGCCAGTGACGTTTCAATACCTATGATAATGGATAAAGCAAAATTGGACAATGACTGCTTCAAAGAATTTAAAGGAAAAAGATTTGTCAGAGCAGTTTATCAAAATGGTAAGATAAGATTGCCGGAAGGGGGATACGCATCTGGTATGATTTCCTCCATGAAAGACTGCAACTGTTTATTAGAAATCGAATCGGGAATAAATGGCTATGAAAAAGGTGATACAGTTATGATTATGGTTTTATAAATCGATGAAAAATCCTAAAATGCTCGCTATTAGCGGGGTTAAAAATTCAGGCAAAACCACACTGATTACGAAATTAATTCCAGAGCTCACAAAGCTTGATTTAAAAATTGCAACCATCAAGCACGATGGTCACGGTTTTAAAGCGGATATTGAGAATTCAGACACCTATCGGCACAAAGCGGCAGGTGCCTATGGAACCGCCGTGTTTTCCGGCGACAAATATATGCTTGTTAAGGAGTTACCTCAGTGTAACGAAATCATCATAGCAGAGTCTTTTCCTGAAGCGGATCTCATTTTATTAGAGGGGTTTAAGCAATCCCTTTATCCTAAAATTGAAATAATACGTTCGAAAAATTCACAAATCAGCGTCTGCCCAGAAAATACTTTGATCGCTGTGGTCAGTGATTTACCACTGTCATTCACAGAAATACCAGTCTTTGGTTTAAATGACATCCCGTTAATTGCACAGTTCATATATGAATGGACGTTAAAGTCTTAAAAATGTATACTGGGTAAAACAATGGAAAATTAGGCTTTAAGCTTTTCTGCAATGAATTGATGTGACGGCAAACGTACTATTTTCTGAATGATTAATGCATATAGAACTAATGACTATAATTTAAGCGTTTTGTCTTTAATGTATGTAATAATAAAACAATATGAAATAAAATAAATAAATATGGAATTGGAGAAAATTTAAGTGACAAAAGAGTCTATGTTAGAAATTATTGAAGAATATTGTATTATGAAAAACGGTAAGAAAAGTTTAGGGTGTGCGGATGCTTCCAAAATAGCAGAGAAGTTAAAAATAAGTATTCCCGAAGTCGGAAAACTTTGCAATGAAAATGATATCAAGATCAGTAGTTGTCAGCTTGGTTGTTTTTAAAACAATAATTGATAGTGAGGTGAGAAAAATAGTAAAAAGAATTCATAATGTCCCGAATATGATTCTAATTGGATCAACAGCTAGAAATAGTGGAAAAACGACGCTTGCACTTTCAATAATAAATAAATACAAATTAAATGGGGCTGTGGTGGCAATAAAAGTAACCACTATTGCTGAAAAAAATGGGAAATGCATTCGCGGCGGAGAAGGTTGTGGGGTCTGTTCAAATTTAAAAGGCAATTTTGAAATAATCGAGGAAATAAATGCAGCCAATAATAAAGATACTTCTTTATTATTGGCTGCCGGTGCTAAAAAAGTTTACTGGCTCAAAACTTTAAAAAGTCATATATATGAGGGATTCGAAGAATTGATTGCTGGTATACCTGAGGATACCCTCATTGTATGTGAATCAAACAGTTTGAAAAAAGTTGTGAATCCAGGTATTTTTATTATGGTGAAAAATGCTGAAAGCAGTCAAATCAAACAATCCGCAATGGAAGTAATCGATCAGGCGGATATCGTCTTTGAAAATAATTTTAATAATGACTTTGATGAAATTATGAATGAAATTGATAAACAACTAAATCTGTCAAAAAAAAGTTGAGTTAACATTTGACCTTTTACATGTTTTCAGACTAGAAAAAGTGAATAATTTATTCTTGGAATTTTTTATATATATTTTGATAATCTTCAGGGGTGTTAATGTTTGCCATGACGTTTCCATTATCATTAACACGAAAAACAGAATAGTCATATTCATCAATAAGACGAAATACTGCAGCTGACCCATTTTCAATTATCGGATATATTTTTTTATAACTACTGGTAGGATAAATGCCAATCAAAGGTTCGATTTTACCATTTTGGCAGAGCAGGGTGATATCTTTCTTTTCGTGTTCCTGAAAGTTGATTAATGAGAGGATGGTGCTTTCCACAATTTGAGGAACATCGACACAGATAACGAAACAGAATTTGTTTTTAGCAACTTTAAAGCTGGAATACATTCCGCCCAAAGGTCCGCGATCTTTAAATTCGTCCATAATTGGTGTAATGGATAAGACTTCAAAAGGATAGCCAGATACGATTATATCGGTAAAGCCCATGGTTCGTGCTTTGGTAATCTGGGTTTCAAGAAATGTACGACCAAAGAAATCAAGCTCCGCTTTATTGACTCCCATACGCCTGCTCTTGCCCCCAGCAAGGATAATATAGGAAAGCTCATCTGGTTTCATAAACGGCCTCTTTCTACAAAAAATAATTTTAAAAATTTCACGTTAAAAAAATCTCTTTATCACATTAAATGACTAAGCAATATTGGTAATGGTTATATTTAAAGATGTGTTATCCGATAAAATTATTTCGTAAGGAGTCACTTCAATATCACCATTTTTGAAGATCCGAATTTTTGGTCTCATGCAATAGCTTTCATAATTCTCAGTAACGATGCCGGTTAAACCATTACTGAGTTTAACACAAGTCCCAATGGGATAGGGAGCAATTTTCCGGATGAATATAGCCACAAGATCCGGATCAAAATGCACAAGGGAAGATCCCATAATATATTCGATGACTTCGGATGGGTTAACGGCCTTTCGGTAAGGGCGATCGGATGTCATGGCATCATATACATCGGCAATGGCGATGATTCTTCCAAATAAAGAGATATCATCACCTTCAAGGTTATTTGGATATCCGCCGCCGCCGTATTTTTCATGATGGTCACGGATCCCGCATTTCGAAGATGCATTGATACCGAATCCTTTTTGCATATAATTATAACCCCCAAAAGAATGCTTCATTAATTCATGGAACTCATCATCGGACAGAGCGCCATTCTTATTTAAAATTTCTTTACTAACAAATACTTTTCCAATATCATGCAATATAGCACCAACACCCAGGTCACATAAATCTGCTTTTCCCAAGCCAAGAGCAGTTCCGAGAACAATTGATAAAACAGCAACATTAACGGAGTGAAAATAAGTATAATCGTCAAAGATTTTCAAATCAACCATGTTTACCATTATGTCTTTATTTTCAAGAATCTCATCCACAATTAATGGGATTTGATTCTGCATATTCATAAATTTCTGTTTTGAATCTAAGCTCTTTTTATCAGAACAGATGAAAACATCTTTAATACTTCTCACAGTCTCAGTTCTCACCCGTTCATTGAGGACATTGACAATTTTGAGATCTTTTGAGATATCATCCTCTATATAAATTCCATTAAAATTTAATTTTTCGATTCTTTGAATATAATCACGTGTCAAAACAGTGTTTTGAACAAGTACAAGCTCGCCATTTTTCCCGAAAAGGTTATTCCCAAGCTGCATTCCTTCTCGTAGGCAATAGGTCGGCACAAATCTCATGAAGCGTTTATCCTTTCTCTTTAAAAATTACAGGGTTATTAACAAATTAAATTATTTTTCAAGGTTGCCTTCTGAGCGGATCATTAGCTCCCTGGAAAAATCAATGAGTTCGCTTTTTCTGTTAGCAGGGGCTATAATAACAATGTTTTTTCGCTTACCCATTTTTATAATTTCATATTCATATTTTTTCAATTGAATTCTCCCTAATTAAGACTTGGTTCGATTAAAATCATCAAGTTAAGTTTTCTTTAATTATAGCATGATTCAATGTAATAATAAATAGGGCTGGTAGATAAAATTTGCACAAATTTATTGGAGTCAAATAGCAATAGTCAGAGGCAAATCACAATTTAAACCAGTTAATCATCAGCGTTTTAAAAGAGTTTATTCCAGAAATATAATCATTGATGTCAAAAAAATAATCAACTGGAATCAATGAATATATAATCCAATCATAACAGTGAAATATTTATTGTCCATTTTAAAAAAAAGCGGGATTTTTCAACATTAATTTAAAAATAAGTTTCCTTCTTTTTGTTTTGGGTATATAATGTACATGTTAGATAGAACAAATATTTTAGAAAAGAAGGAGAATATTTATGAAGACGAAAGTAATTTTGGTATCGTTAATTGTACTTGTAACCTTATTGGCAGGTTGTTCTCAGGCTCCGGCAACAACTGAAAAAGAAACGAGCACTGAAACGAAAACAGACGTGGTAACCACAGCCTCATTAGTTGATAATCAAACTGCATTTCAAAATGCTATTAGCGCAGAAGGCACGTGGATTATTGCTACAACAAAAGATTTAACATTTGATCAGGGTCTCGTACTTGATGGCACATTTTTAAATGGCAAACAAGATGCCAATGGTGCAGATGTTACCCAACGAAAAATTGCAGCTTACACCCAGGATGATAACAGAAATGTAACGGCCAGATTTGTTATTACAGCACCAACATTAACGATCAATAGTCCTAAAGCAAGTTTTGAACATGGAACATTTGTCGGTGATATCTATGTTAATGTGATTGATTTCCAATTGAAAGATGCTAAAGTAGAAGGAAATATTTACTTTAATAGTGCAGAAACACAAGCTTCATTCAAAATGGATGCTACAAGCTCAGTTAGTGGAGTCCAGGAATTAAATCCTAATCCAACAGTTTAAAATTTCATAGTTAAAATTTTAAAAACCTCTAAATTGAAACTTCGCAACATCATCAATTTAGAGGTTTTCATTTTAAATGAAAGAACCGAAGCAATGACATGTTTGGTTTTTTTTTACGAAGAATGGTCAGTGCAAAGTACTGCCAAATGATTGCTATCTATTTAGTGCTTTTATAAAAATATAAATGAGTCATACTCCGGAGGTTAATAATGGAAAAGAACATTGTCGTTTTAGGGGCCGGATATTCGGGCATTCTAATTGCAAAAAAACTTGCAAAGCGCTTAAAAAAGCAAACAGATGTGAAGATAACTTTAATTGATAAAAAAAGCTATCATACTATGCTTACCGAGTTACACGAGGTTGCAGCGAATCGCGTGGAAGAAGACAGTATCAGAATCAGTATAAAACGTATTTTTGAAGGCCGAAAAGTTGATGTAAAAATTGATACCATTACAAATATAGATTATGATAATAAAACTTTAACTGGGAAAAACACCAGCTATCACTATGACTATCTTGTCCTCGCTTCAGGTTCACGCCCAACATTTTTTGGTGTGCCCGGTGCCGAGGAATTTTCATATCAACTTTGGTCCTACGAAGATGCAGTGAAGATTAAAGGGCATATTTTTGATATGTTCACCAAAGCTTTACAGGAAACAGATCCAAAGGAAAAACAGAAAATTCTTAGCTTTCATGTTTTAGGTGCTGGATTTACCGGTGTTGAAATGGTCGGGGAACTTGCTGAATGGATTCCAATTCTCTGTGAAGAATTTGAAATTGATCGTGAAATGGTGGAAATTACCATTGTTGATATATTGGACAGAGTTGTTCCAAATTTATCTGAAGAGCTCTCGGAAAAAGCAAAGAGACGATTAGAAAAGATGGGCGTAACCGTTATGCTAAAAACTGCGGTTGAGGCCATTGGTGAAAATTATATAGGCCTTAAACAAGGTGAAAAGCATATCGAGCTTGAAACAAAAACTGTTATATGGACATGCGGCATCGAAAGTTCGGAAATTGCCAAGAAATCGGTTCAATTGGAGCAGGTTGGAAGAGCTCGGATTAAAACTGATGAATTTTTACAGGCTGAAGGTCGAAATGATGTATTTATTGCAGGGGATAATATGTTTTTTATTCCCGAAGGACAGAAACTGCCAGTGCCTCAAATGGTTGAAAACTGTGAACAATCGTCTGACATCGTAGCCCATAATTTATCCAGTGCCATCACTGGCGATGGGGAAATGAAAAAATACGAACCCAAGTTTCATGGCGTTATGGTCAGTATTGGTGGGCGCTATGGCATTTCTTATGTTGGTACCCAAAATAAGAAATTTGCATTGCCTTCATTTCTCTCTCAATTTGTAAAGCATTTTATAAATATCATTTATTTTATTCAAATTCTAGGATGGAATAAAGTCTTTAGTTATATGAGACATGAGTTTTTCACCATCAGGAATCGTCGCAGCTTTGTCGGCGGGCATTTTTCAAATCGAACCCCAAGCTTTTTATTAGTACCGCTTCGGATCTTTTTAGGTGCTTTCTGGATTTTTGAAGGTGTAAAAAAAGTTAACGATGGCTGGCTTCAATCTCCGAAGCTGACAGTGTTCTTTAAAGGGGCAAATGATTTATTTAACCAAATTGTATACGCCGCTCCTGGAGGTGATGCTGTTTCCAGTGCCACTGCAACAGCTGGTGCGCCTGCAGCAGCAGGCACCTTACTTATTAATTGGAATATCTTAGGTCTCTTTAAAGTCATTGTTATCCAAACCACGGACATTGCAATTAAACTTCAAGTCGGTTTAATGGATTGGTTTAATAACACATTTATTTTAAGCAGCGGCGGTTCAGAGGTGTTTTTTCAGTCAGTAATCGTCTATTCCGAAATAATTGTTGGAATACTTTTATTGTTAGGGTTATTTACAACTGTTTCAGCCCTTTATTCGATTGTCCTTGAAGGTTTATTTGTTTCAACAACAGGACTTTACCTGAGCACATGGTGGATGGCTTTTGCAGCGATCGCTCTTATTATTGGAGGAGGAAGAGTTTTCGGCCTTGATTATTATGTGATGCCATGGTTGAAAAAGCATTATAAGAATCTAAAAATTGTCCGGAAACTATATATATACAATGATTAATCATAATTTATCCGAGAAAATTGAATATAAACGTTCACTGGAAGCAGTGAACCTTTTAATTAAACAGAGTTTATTGCAAACAGATGAAATATTTTCAGAAATTATGCAACATTTAACACAGGAAAGCGGCAAGAATTTAAGAGCAATGTTGTTGCTCGTAACTTCAACTGACGAGGACGGTTTTGTATCTCAAAATGCTGTGGTTGCAGCAGCAGCTTTGGAGATATTGCACCTTGCAACTTTAGTTCATGATGATATTATTGATGAAGCCCAGACACGGCGGGGTCAATTAAGTGTTCAAAGCCGATTCGGGAAAAAGCAGGCGGTCATATGTGGCGATTACCTATTTTGTAAGTGCTTTTCAATGGTATCGGAAATGTCAGCGGAATATCCAGATAAGCTAAAAGAATTTTCCAGTGCAATGACAAAAATCTGTTTAGGAGAGTTACGGCAATTTAAGCACAATGCAGATACTGATCTCAGTGTTCGTAACTACCTTAAAATAATTGCGGGAAAAACTTCCGCTCTATTTTCACTGGCAATGTACTCTGGAGCAGTCCTAAGCGGTGACTCCGAAAAAGACGCGCGTTTTATGGGACGAATAGGGTTCAAAATGGGAATGATCTTTCAAATTTTAGATGATTGTGCTGATTATGAAGGGAATTTTGAAGTTTCCAAAAAATCAGTCAAACATGATCTTGCCGAAGATGTGATAACACTTCCTCTCATTTATGCGTTTTTTAAAAATCCTGCACTTAAAGCCCGGGTGCAAGATCAACAATTATCTATACCAGAGATAAACGACATCATAACCGAAGTTAAAAACCTTGGTGGAGTCTCTATGGCCTTGGATTTGGCGGAAAAATATTATATAAAAACGAAAAAAATGATTGAGTCTCTGCCCGATCAAAAGAAACGATTGGAAATAAGTAAGATACTCGAAAAAATATGGAAAGGTGCTCATTAAGAGGTGATGCTTATTCTAAAGAGATTTTTAAAATACGTAGAGATACAAACGAAAATTGCAAGTTTGTTACCTTTCTTACTTGGCTTAGGCTATGTTCTTTATGTCTATGGACAGTTTAGTATCATCAATACCGTGCTATTTTTCGCTTCCATGCTGTTTTTTGATATGGCAACCACAGCTCTGAATAATTATATTGATATAAAAACAAATGGTAAGGAGCTGCAGTTTTCGAAAATAATTGCAAAACGGATATTTTTCATATTACTGATCCTGGCCATACTGGCAGGGATATGTCTCGTTTTAAATACCAGCCTTATCGTCTTGTTTTGTGGAGGTCTTTGTTTCGCAGTCGGGATATTCTATACCTTTGGGCCTGCTCCTATTTCACGTATGCCCTTAGGTGAGATTTTCTCAGGAATTTTTATGGGCTTTTTTATTCCATTTTTAGTTGTCTTTATCAATGCACCAGGGGACAGTCTGGTTTATTTCTCCTTAAACAACTGGATATTACAGCTTTGGTTTAATTTGGCAGGTTTATTACAGCTTGGAATTATTACCATACCGGCCATTTGTGGCATTGCAAATATAATGCTTGCAAATAATATTTGTGATGTTGAGGAAGACATTAAAGTTAACCGCTTTACTTTACCTTACTACATTGGAAATCAAAACGCACTGAGCCTCTTCGCAGGTTTGTATTATCTGGGATTTGCAGCGATCATAGCCATCGCACTTCTGAAAATATTGCCGATTTATGTGCTTTTTGTTTTGCTTGCTTTGATCATCGTTCAAAAAAATATAGTGGTTTTTAGAAAGCAGCAGTCCAAAGAAAAAACTTTTGCTTTGAGTGTTCAAAACTTAGTGCTTACTTTACTGCCGCTAATCATCGTTATGGTTACTGCTGGAATATTTGTAATTAATTGACGGTATAGTTCAAATATGGTAATATAAATAGTAAGTAAATACATGGGGAGCTTGTAAACAGGCTGAGAGGAAGTCATCGACCTTCGACCCTTATTACCTGATTTGGATAATACCAACGGAGGGACGAAACATTAAAATTGTGATGATTATTAGTGGGAAGTGCCAGTTGGTATTTCCCACTATTTTTTTTGAGGAGAGGAACATCATGAAAGACAAAAAAGTTTCGTTGCTCGGCAGCGGTTTGATTTGGTTCGGAGCTGCTGTATCCATTGCAGAGATTTTAGCCGGAACCCTCATTGCACCGTTAGGTTTCGAAAAGGGTGTCACTGCCATTATACTTGGTCATATCATTGGATGCGTTTTGCTGTTTCTGGCAGCGTTTATTGGAGCAAAAACTGAAAAAAGCGCCATGGAAACGGTGAAAGGTTCATTTGGTCAAAAAGGATCCATACTGTTTTCCGTGCTGAATATCACCCAGCTTGTGGGATGGATCGCCGTCATGATTATTGCTGGTGCAAAAGCAGCCAGTGTTATCTTTGATGCACCATTCAATATCCCGGGCACTATATTTTGGAGCCTTATCATCGGTGCTTTTATTTTGCTGTGGCTGTTGGTTGGAATTAAAAATTCCAGTACCCTGAATATGGTTGCAATGAGCGCGTTGTTTCTGTCAACAATAGTTCTCAGCGCAGTCGTGTTTAAAGGCAGTGCCATTGGTGCAACTGGGGGGTTGAGTTTTGGATCAGCGGTGGAATTATCAGTGGCAATGCCCCTTTCCTGGCTTCCACTAATTTCCGATTATGTAAAAATTGCCAAAGAACCCAAAAAGTCAGCGGTACTAAGCACCGCAGTTTATTTTTTAACAAGTTCCTGGATGTATATTATTGGTTTGGGAGCTGCACTTTTTACGGGACAATCCGATATTGCTCAGATTATGTTACAGGCTGGTTTGGGATTAATCGGCGTGATTATTATCATTTTTTCTACAGTAACTACTACCTATTTGGATGCTTATTCCGCCGGAGTGAGTTTCACCAGTATTTCAAAAAAAGTTCAGGATAAATGGATTGCCATCATTGTCTGCGTCGTTGGTGTATTTTTGGCAATTGTTACTCCCATTGAGCAATATCAGAATTTTTTATATTTGATTGGTTCGGTATTTGCACCAATGACCGCCATTTTAATCACTGATTTCTTTATCTTGAAAAAGGATTATTCAAACCAAATGGTTAACATTACCAACCTTATACTATGGGCAATCGGCTTCATCATCTATCGAATGTTCATGGTTATGGATACCCCGGTAGGAAGTACTTTACCGGTGATGATCGTTATCGGCATTTTATGTATTTTAGTAAATGGAGGAAAAATTTATGCTCAAAAATACGTTTCTAAAAGTTAAAGAAAAAACGCCACTGGTCCACTGTATTACAAACTATGTAACCGTCAATGATTGTGCCAACAGTTTACTGGCCTGTGGAGGCTCTCCGATTATGGCTGATGATATTGGTGAAGTGGAAGAAATCACATCGATTTGCAATAGTTTATGCATAAACATTGGAACCCTCAATGAAAGGACGATCCGGTCCATGTTGGCGGCAGGCAAAAAAGCCAATGCCCTCACTCATCCTGTGGTTCTTGACCCGGTCGGTGCCGGTGCTTCTTCATTGCGTACGTCCACCACCTTTAATCTCATTAAACAAATTGATTTTTCAGTCATTCGAGGTAATATTTCCGAGATTAAAACGGTTGCCCAGGGTGCGGGAACAACCAAAGGTGTTGATGCCGATGCCAGTGATGCTGTAACTGGAGAAAACCTTGAGGATACCATTGCCTTTGCAAAAAAACTAAGTGAAAAAACAAAATCGGTTATTGCCATTACAGGGGCCATCGATATTGTGGCCGATAGTCAAAAAGCCTATGTGATTAGCAATGGCAATGCCCTGATGTCAAAGGTTTCTGGCACAGGATGTATGCTTTCTGTCATTATTGCCGCTTTTTGTGGGGCAAATCCCACAGAGATTCTTGACGCAACAGCTACCGCAGTCTGTTTCATGGGTCTATGCGGCGAACTGGCCTATGATCAGTTAATAAAAACCGGTGGTGGGACTTCATCTTATCGAACCACTCTCATCGATTTCATGAGTCAGGTGACTCCTGAGATTTTAGAAGGAGGAGCGAAAATTGAAAGTCGATAAAAAATCACTGCTCTTATACGCCGTGACTGATCGCATGTGGCTAGGAAGCAATTCACTTTCGGTTCAGGTTGAAGCTGCCATTAAATCCGGAGTTACGTTTCTGCAGCTTAGAGAAAAGAACCTTAATTTCGAAGATTTTTTAAAACAGGCCAAAGAAATAAAAGCTCTTACCGATGAATACCGAATTCCATTTGTCATCAATGACAACGTCGATGTTGCTCTGGCCTGCGGTGCCGATGGGGTTCATGTGGGACAAAGTGATATGAAAGCCAGAGATGTGCGAAAGCTTATCGGCGAGGATAAAATTCTGGGTGTTTCGGTTCGCACTGTTGACCAGGCGATTTTAGCTCAAAAAAACGGAGCCGATTATCTGGGTGTTGGGGCCATGTTTTCCACAGCTACAAAGTCAGATGCAGATACTGTGACCTTTGATACCATCAAGGAAATATGCGCTGCGGTCACCATTCCCGTGGTTGCCATTGGCGGCATCGATGAAAAAAACGTTTTATTGCTTTCAGGCAGTGGGATTGAAGGAATCGCCGTTGTTTCGGCGATTTTTGCCAAGTCGGATATCGCTGATGCAACGGCTAAATTACGACAGCTTACGGAAATAATGGTGCAACAATGAAAATAAAAGGGGCGATTTTCGACTTTGACGGAACATTGCTTGACTCCATGGGAATTTGGCTTGACCTCGGAGAAAGATATCTCAAATGGAAAGGGCTTACCCCGGCTTCCAATTTATATGAGCACCTCAAGTCACTGAGTCTTTTGGAAGCGGCCCAATATTTCCAAAAAGAATATGGTCTTCTAATCAGTGAGAAAACCATTATTGGGGAGATTAATACTCTGATGGAAAACGACTATCGGAATACGCTTTTACTCAAGGATTCTGCTGAAGGGTTTTTGCGAAAACTGAAAAATGCCAAGGTTAAGATGGTGATTGCCACAGCCATCGAAAGACCTCTGGTCGAGGCAGCGCTGAACCGACTAAAGATTGCCGATTATTTTTGCGGAATCATTACCTGCAGTGAAGCCGGTTTTGGAAAAGACAGTCCGAAAATTTTTTCAAAGGCTTTGGAACTCCTGGATACTTCGAAAAATGAAACCGTGGTATTTGAGGATGCGCTTCACGCCATTCAAACAGCGAAATCTGTGGGCTTTTTAGTAGCAGCGGTTTATGACAAAAGTGCCGAAATAGATGAAGAGGAAATTAAGTCAGCCGCTGATTGGTATCTTAATTCCTTCGATGAATGGGAGATGAATGAAGGATGAAAAAAATATTAACGATTGCAGGTTCAGATTGCAGCGGTGGCGCAGGAATCCAGGCAGATCTTAAAACCATGACCGCACATAAAATGTATGGGATGAGTGTGATCACTGCTGTGACAGCACAAAACACCACCGGGGTTTACGGTGTCCAGGAGGTAACCCCTGAATTTGTCGCTCTTCAAATGGATTGCGTTTTCAATGATATCCGACCGGATGCAGTGAAAATCGGCATGGTATCCAATGTGGATATCATAAAAACCATTGCCGATAAATTGCTGGAATATAAGGCGGAAAATATTGTCCTTGACCCGGTCATGATTTCTACCAGCGGAAGTAAATTACTCAGTGACAATGCAGTTGATGCCTTGGTAAAAAGACTGTTGCCCATTGCTGATATTATTACCCCTAATATTCCTGAAGCCGAAAACCTTTGGGGATACCCGGTGGAATCAAAAAACGATATGCTGGGAGCCGCCATTTATCTTTCGAAAATGACGGGTAAGGGTGTTTTAATAAAAGGCGGTCACCTTATTGACTGCGCGGATGATTTGTTTTATATGAACGGTAAGGCACATTGGTTTACGGCTCATAAAATCGATAATCCAAACACCCACGGAACGGGGTGCACCCTTTCGTCGGCCATTGCCTGTAACCTGGCATTGGGATGTACCATGGAAGAAAGTATTAAAAACGCCAAAGATTATATTACCGGGGCCCTAATGGATGGACTTAATTTGGGCAAAGACAGCGGCCCACTTAACCATTCTTACAATATAAAATGATTTAATCAATCCGTTAGAAGCGATTTATCACTTGTTATTGACTCTCCGAAAAACAATGTATAATGCAATTAAGGGCCAAATGTCGGTAAACCGACCTTTGGCCCTTAAGATTCATTCACACGCTATCATTATAAATAAATAGATTGGAAACTATTTACTAATATTAACTTTTACAACTTTAAATGGTGGGATTTTTGCAATTGGATCAAGCTCACCACCAGTAAGGTAATTTGCACCATTCTCTCCATAATGGAAAGGCATGAAAAGATTTGTTTCCATTATCCCTTCATTAAAGCGAGTCTTAGCAGAAACACTTCCCCGTGGAGAAGTGACATTAATTATTTCACCTTCTTCGATTCCATATTCCAAAGCCTTTGCCGGATTGATCTCAACAAAAGGATCGCCCGCAATCTCCTGGATGCCCGGTGTGCGTTTAGTCATCGTTCTTGTATGATAATGCTGGAGAATTCGACCGGTCATTAAAATCATTGGGAATTCTTCATCCGCCTGATCTTCTGGCGGTATATAATCAGCTACCATAAATGCACCCAGGCCTCTTGTGAATTTCCCTTTATGAAGGAATTTTGCTCCTTCAGAGTCTTTACTTAAACAAGGCCATTGGATGCGATCGCCATTACGAAGTCGCTCATGAGATATTCCGGCATAACTTGGTGTTACCGAAGCAATTTCTTCCATGATTTCCTCATCACTGGTAAAATCAAAACCCTTATAGCCCATTTTTTTAGCTATTAGACCAATGATTTCCCAATCAGTTTTAGCAATCCCAGGAGCTTCAACGGCTTTTCTTAAAAGCTGAATACGTCGCTCGGTATTGGTGAAAGTTCCATCTTTTTCTGCGAAAACAAAAGCTGGTAAGACAACATCCGCAAATTCAGTGGTTTCTGTCAGGAAAATATCCTGAACCACAATGAAGTTACCTTTTCCCAGGGCTTCTTTTACATGGTTCGTATTAGGATCTGAAACTACTGGGTTCTCGCCCATGACATATAAAAATTTAATAGTGCCTTCACCGACGCCATCAATTATTTCAGTTAATGTTTTTCCAACATTTTCCGGAAGTTTTGCATCCCAGGCTTTTTCGAATTTTGCCCTAACTTCGGGATTAGCTATTTTTTGATAACCTGGCAGATCTCCCGGTAACGCGCCCATATCACAGGCACCTTGTACATTATTTTGACCTCGAAGCGGATTAACGCCACAGCCTTCTCTACCAATTTTACCGGTAAGCATTGCTAAATTTGCGGTAGACATAACCCCGTCAGTTCCAGTTTTATGCTGAGTCACTCCCATGGAATAGAATAATCCGCCTTTATCTTTTGTTGCATAAAGAACCCCTGCTTTTCGCAATTCATCAGGATCTACCCCACAAATTTCCGCACATCCTTCCACAGTTATGGTGTTCATGAATTCTAAAAATGCTTCATAACCTTCAGTTCGTTCATTGACAAAGGTTTTATCTTCTAAACCCGCATCTAAAATAGCACGCATCATTCCATTAAGCACGGCAACATTTGTGCCCGGCTTAATTTGCAGGAAAATATCTGCGTAGTTTGCAAGTTCAATCCTTCGAGGTTCTGCAACAATCAGAGCTGCTCCCTGTTGTTGACGTTGTTTAATTTTTGCGCCAATGATTGGGTGCGTTTCGGTGGTATTCGAGCCAATCACGAAGATGACATCCATAATATCCACTTCATCGATACTATTGGTCATGGCACCGCTGCCAAATGATTTTGCTAAACCAGCTACTGTGGAAGCATGGCAAAGACGGGCACAATGATCGATATTATTGGTTTCTCCAACCGTACGAATAAATTTCTGGAAAACGTAATTGTCTTCATTTGTACAGCGTGCGGAAGACAAACCGGCAACAGCTTGAGGACCTTCAGCCTTGGCTTCTTTAAGCTTTTGAGCTACTAATGAAATTGCCTCTTCCCAGGTTGCTTCTTCTAATACTCCATTTTTCCGAATCAAAGGTGTTGTTAATCGATCCGGGCTGTTCACAAAATCATAGGCAAAACGGCCTTTTATGCAAAGTAAATTATTGTTCACATTTCCATCGCTGCTAAATACGTCGGTAATTTGATTATCCATTACTTTCAAATTCAACGTACAACCTACTCCGCAATATGGACAAACAGTTTGAACATGTTTCGTATAGCTAAAAGGTTTAAAATGCTTAGGTGCCAGAGCGCCTGTGGGACAAACCGCAATACAATTTCCACAACTGACACAATCAGATTTTCCTCTTGGCAAATCATCAACCGTATCAATCATGCTATCTTTTTCGCGATCGAATTGTTCTAAAACATGATTGCATTGTAAATGATCACAGACTTTTATACAACGGCCGCATAAAACACACTTACTCGGATCATAGGTATAAAAAGGATTTGAATCATCAATGGGTCTATCGGTAAACCCCTCTGTTCCAACTGCTTTGTACGGAGCATAGTCAATGCAATTCGCATTGTTTTCTACAAAAAAACAGGACTCATACTTATAGCAAGTAAGGCAGTCAAATTTATGATCTACCATCAGTGCTTTCAGTGCAGTACGACGCTCGTTTCTAACTTTAAACGTATCAGTTTTAACTACCATACCTTCAGCAACTGAAGTGGAACATGATTTTTCTAATTCTTTCGAACCAACCACTTCTACCACACACATACGACAAAATCCATCTGGAGTGAAATCCTTAAAATTACACAGAGTCGGAATGTCAATTCCAATGGAACCAGCTGCTTTTAAAATTGTTGTTCCTGATTTCACACTGATTTTTTGTCCATCAATTGTAATATTTACCATAAAATTATTACCCCCTTTGTTTAAGTCTATATTATATTCTAAATCATCTTATTTGTCATTGATGTTTTTTTGTCGTTTTTTCTAAAACGCTGAATGATCACAGCTTTAATGAATATTTATAGAGAGTAAGAATTAGCTTTCAATAAATTCGTATTTGTTTGACAAAGTATAGGGCAATATGAAATAATTTAAATAAATAAGCTTTCTGAATATTTTTCAAATAATGAATGCGAAATGATTAATAAAGGAGGATTAATGCACTTGGATACCTTTTTAAAGCAGGTTGTTGTTAAAGTTCAAGGTGAACAAGCTTATATTGTGGATGAGACAGTTATTACAGAGTATCCCCTTACACTTTATGTGAATGACAAGGAGATTAATACATTTTACTGTACACCCCAAAATCTGGAAGAATTAGTGGTAGGGTATCTAATAAGTTGTGATATGTTGGGTGATAAAAAAGACATTTTAAATTTAGAAATAGTTAACAATAGAAATATTGCAAAAATAGTACTTGCTGAAAATACGAATTGTAAAAAAAAGATGAAATTTAAGAAAACGATGGTGGTTAAAATTCAGACCATCTATCAAATAATGCGTACAAATCTTAAGCCTACAAATCTTTTTATGGAAACCGGCGGGTTTCATAGTGTTGCGATTTTTGATGAGGAAAAAGAAGTGATTACAATAATGGACGTAGCCCGGCATAATGCGGTTGATAAGGTCATCGGGCACTGTATGTTAAATAATATTGATTGCAGTGATAAAATCCTTGTGGTGAGTGGAAGAATTTCTTCAAACATGCTTGTAAAAGCTGTGAAAGGAAATATTCCAATTGTATTATCAAAATCAGCCCCGACGAGTTTAAGTATTGCCATAGCAGATAAAGCAGGAATTACCTTAGTTGGCTTTGTCAGGGGAGAGCGGATGAATGTTTACACCCATCCTGATCGAATTGATTTAGATGAAGAAATATTGAGAACCATTTCAAAGAAATAATAGGAACTTAAATAGTCGAGGTTTATATTATAGGAGCCCTAATGGATGGACTTAATTTAGGCAAAGGCAGCACAGTCCACCTAACTACTCTTACAATATAAAAATCAACTAAACCTTTGTGAGAACACGAACAGTAACAAATATTAACTAAACCTTTGTGAGAACACGAACAGTAACAAATATTAACCGTCCCATCATGGCTCAATAGAACAATAAATTTAGCAATAGAAAACTTTACATTAATGTTATTTTGAAGTAAAATAAGTGAATTAAGGTAAAGTTTTTTATAATTTTATCAGTGACCCGGGATTTTGAACTTAATTTTTAAAAGACATAAAATAGATTTATAGGAGTGTAAGCTATGAGTTATGAAATTGTGACGGATTCATCTGCAAATCTTACTGACGAAATAATTAATAAATATGGCGTTAATATAATCTCACTTATTTTTAGAGTGGGAGAAAAAGAATTTTACAGTTATTCCAAAGAAGAAGCAACAGACAATAAAAAATTCTATGAAATGATGAGAAACGGTGAAACAATCAGTACGGCCAGCATCGATTTACAATTATGCAGAAAAATTTTCGAAGAAATATTAAAACAGGGGAAAGATGTTCTGTATATTGGTTTTTCTTCAGCCCTGAGCGGGTCATACAATGCTGGTGCTCTGGTGGCCAGAGCACTCCAGGAGGAATATCCTGAACGAAAAATTGTGGCTGTTGATTCCCTTGCAGCTTCAATGGGACAGGGGCTACTTGTGTATTACGCTGCAGAACAAAAGCTTCAGGGAAAATCATTGGATGAAGTGAAGGATTGGCTTTTAGAAAATCGCTTAAATCTCTGCCACTGGTTTACGGTAGATGATTTAGTTTATCTCAAAAGAGGTGGCAGAATATCCTCAACAACTGCATTTGTAGGGACGGCTTTGGGAATAAAGCCAATCATGCATGTTGATAACGAAGGCCGACTCGTTCCGGTAGGTAAGGTAAGAGGTCGGCGAAAATCCCTTGAAGCATTGGCAAAGGAAATGGAAGAAACCGGTATTAATCCATCAGAACAAATTATATTTATATCCCATGGCGATTGCATAGAAGATGCCCAGTATTTAGAAAAACTTGTGAGAGAAAAACTAAATGTTAAAGATGTGATCATCAATTATGTGGATCCGGTAATAGGTGCCCATTCAGGCCCGGGAACCATTGCTTTGTTTTTTCTGGGAACCAAACGATAACAGCTCTTATTAGGAATATATTTAAATACATCAAAAATTTCTTGCTTAATGTTATGTAACTATGTTAAAATTCTTTTATAAATTAATAAAGACAGTTCGTAACCATCCTGTCTATAAACAAAACTAGGACCCGCTATTTTTTTAGCTTATTTAAAGGTGCCTAAGTACCTTTTTTTGTTGTTGAAAAGTTTGTTTTGTTTTTTTTGTGAGGATGGCTATGCTCAAGTTTTTTAAAAAAAGGAGCACATTTTTGGAAAATAAAAATACCGTAATTTTAAACAAAAAAGCATCGTCAAAGGTTAGAAAATTAACCATTTCAGCAGTTGTTATTGCACTTTATGTGGTCATCATGTTCTTTACCCAGAGTTTCGCTTTTGGGCAATTCCAAATAAGAATTGCTACCAGTATTTATTCATTGGCAGCCATTTATCCATTTTTAATTATCCCGATGGGAATTGCCAATCTTTTCAGTAATACCCTTATGGGCGGTTTGGGGCCATTTGATATTGTTGGCGGGTTTATTGTGGGGATAATAACGGCTGGGTGCTGTTATTATTTAAAAAAAATCAATGTCGTACTCGTGGCAATTCCCATACTTGTCATTCCTTCACTGTTAGTTCCAATATGGCTTTCATATTTAATTCAGGTTCCTTACAGCATACTCGTTGTAAGTATTGGAATTGGCCAGATATTACCCAGTATTCTTGGGATTTTTATCGTTAAATATTTAGAAGTGCCATTATCAAAAATATAAGGAGTCACGATGAGCGATCAAGAGAAAAAAATTAAGGGGATTTCACTGCTTGGAAACCAGAAAGTGCGTTATCAATATGATTATAATCCAAAGGTTCTTGAAACTTTTGAGAATAAAAATCAGGAGAATGACTACTTTGTTAAATTTAACTGCCCTGAGTTTACAAGTTTGTGCCCAATAACCGGTCAGCCGGATTTTGCCACCATCTATATTTCATATGTTCCAAAGGTCTTTATGGTAGAAAGTAAATCCTTGAAACTATATTTATTCAGTTTTAGAAATCATGGAGCCTTTCATGAAGACTGTATGAATATCATTATGAAAGATTTAATTAAATTAATGGATCCTAAGTATATCGAGGTTTGGGGAAAATTCACTCCCAGAGGAGGCATTTCCATTGATCCGTTTTGCAATTACGGAAAAGAAGGCACAGACTGGCTTGAAACGGCAAAACAAAGACTTCACAGCCATGATTTATATCCGGAAAAAATAGATAATCGATAGGCTGAATTAAATAAATTTATGTAAAAACGGCTTTATGAAGCCGTTTTTTTTATGGAAACTTATTTCTGATCGTTAGTAGGTGCCCCAAAAGGGTAAATAAATAAGAAGGAAAGTTTTGTGATGTAAGATGAGACAATACTTTTAAAATAGAATTTTTGATTTATATTATTAGTTTAAATGGCACCTGGAAACAGGTGCTTTAAATACTTAGAGCCAAAATAGTTGCTTACATGCATTTCTGAAAAACAAATGACTTCTTATTTGCCTATGTTTCTGATATAATCAAAGTCATGGGGTTTAAATCAAGTCGTTTTTTATAAACTCATGCAGCTGTCGAATAAAGCATTCGGATTAAACGCTGTCAAGTGTCAATGCCTGTGAAGAGATTGATATTAAGTATGTAAACGTTTCAATATAAGGATATCAGAAAATCGTGGAAAAGGAGAATGAGAATATGGGAAGTAATGACAGTTTAACAACAAAGGTAACGCCTTTAGTCAATGGCATCAAAGAAGATAGTAATCGACTCACATACCTTTTAAATATGATGAGAGAGGGTTATGCAAATAATCGATGGAAAAATAAAGATATTGGAACCATTCAGGCTATTTTTCATGAAGAATCTGAATTAAAAGCGAAAAGCCTCCCACCAACCACAGAACGCCTCATATGGCTGGTTGAGAACCTCAAACAAGCCATTGGAAATAAAGAACTTGATCCGGAAAGTAAGACTACAAAATTACGGAATGAACTTATTTCCGGGGAAAAAAGAACCATCCTGGAGGCGAAAAATAACATATTAACCTATGACGAAAGCAAAAATTTTCCTCATAAATGGTGGGTATTGGAAAGCAATTCCAAACCGGATTTGTTTATCCTTACAGACAAATACATTTTTGTGGGTGATACCAAACAAACGGAGGAGTCTTTAACCAAATCAACAAATTTAGATGAGAATCGGGTTCAGCTGGTTCGAGAAATTGAAGGCGCGATGAAATATGAAAAATACAACTATATTGGTGGAAATCAAAGACAAGTGATTAGCTTTTATATTGTCAGTGAAAATTTTCTGGGTAGAAAAGGCAATCAGGAAGATTTAACAAAAACCATGAATGGTGATGCGGTTATGTGGGACAACTCCCTCAAACATTTATCACATCAGAGTATTGAAGAAATTAAGGAAACCTATATTGGATACACGACCTGGGAAGATATTACTGAAACACTGGGTTTCATTTTTAGTAACTAAAGGATGGCTATGATGGAGAGCGCTTTGTCGAATACAAACAATCAAATTAAATCATATGAGTTTTTTAACGGCGAAAATATCACTGAATTTAAAATTCCCGAGGGAGTTGAAGGGATTGGAAACGGAGCATTTAAAAACTGCACAAAATTAACCAAAGTGACCATTCCCAAAAGTGTGAAATTTATTGGGGATGAGGCTTTTTATGGTTGTACAAACCTCTTGAAAGTAGTCATTCCCGAAGGCGTTGAAACGATTGGAGAAGGGACCTTTTCTCATTGCAAACGCCTGATGGATGTTAAAATGTCCCGGAATGTCAAGGGAATTGGTGATTATGCATTTTCAAAATGTACCAACCTAACCTATGTCACCCTTCCAAAAGGCCTTGAAACCATTGGAGATTATGCGTTTCACGATTGCTTGAGTTTAAATGACCTGGCTTTTCCAGAAAAAATGAAAGCCATTGGAAAGTCAGCGTTTTGGGGATGCACCAATCTTATGATGCTGACCATTCCCAAGGGGTTGGCAATCATTCAAAACTACGCGTTTTATGGTTGTAAAAATATAAGACAGCTAGTCATTCCGGATGGTGTAAAAAAAATTGAAGATTATGCGTTTTGCGGATGTAAAAATATTAAGTCAATCAGCTTTCCACAAAGTATGGAACATATTGGCCGTGCTGCTTTTTTTGGCTGTGAAAATATAAAGGCTGTCAAGATTCCCGGAGGCGTAAAAAAAATTGGAAATTTAGCTTTTGCAGATTGCACTCACTTATCAAAGGTGAATATTCCGGACAGTGTGATGGAAATCGGAGATCAAATTTTCAAAGGATGTTTAAATCTGGTAAAGCCCTGGTCAAGGGAAGAAAATAACAGGGATTTTCAAAAAGAATTAGCCGTGCAATTGAATCCACAAGATGAAATCCCCAGGAAAAAATATCACATTCCACTCATGGAATATTTCTATTGGGACTTTGTCGTCGAAGCCAGGAATCAAGAAGAAGCCCTTGAAATTTTCAATGCGTTTGAGCAAAAATCAACCTATGAAGAAAAAGTATACGAAATTTCCAAAAAAAACACACAGATAGAATTAAAAAAGAATGCATACAATTGGGAAAGCATTTTGAATATTAAGGCCGCTGATTATAAAAATACCGTGGTTTGTGAAGAAGAGTAAAAAGAAGTTAAATCCTTTAAATTATAGCACTTATCTTTACAGCAGACTTGTCAGGTGTAAAGATAAGTGCTATAATTCTATCTAACATTCCTTTATAAAAAGATGGAGGTAGAACGAAATGGAAGAGTTATCAAATAAAATCAAAAAACTTAAAAAGCAAAAAGATGCGGTTATTTTAGCCCACTATTATGTTAATGATGAGGTTCAGGCAATTGCTGATTATGTTGGTGATTCCTATTACCTCAGTAAAATCGCAGTATCTGTTCCCGAAAAGGTTATTATATTTTGCGGTGTTACCTTTATGGGAGAAAGTGCGAAAATTCTCAGTCCTCAAAAAACCGTTATTATGCCGGATTTGTTAGCGGACTGTCCCATGGCTCATATGGCTTCAGCTGAAAAAATTGAAGCGGTCAGAGGAAAATATGAAGATTTGGCAGTGGTATGCTATATTAATTCAACGGCTGAAATCAAAACGCATGTGGATGTTTGCGTGACTTCATCGAATGCAATAAAGATTATAAAGGCATTGCCTCAAAAAAACATTTATTTTGTACCTGATGAAAATTTGGGAAAATATATTGCCAGGCAAGTGCCCGAAAAGAATTTCATTTTTAATGATGGGTTTTGTCACGTCCATGATGAAATCATGACGGATGAGGTAGAGGACGCCTTAGCTGCTCATCCAAATGCAAAAATCCTGGTGCATCCAGAATGTACATTGGAGGTCATTGATTTAGCAGACTACGTCGGAAGTACTTCTGGAATCATTGAGTATGCGACAACCAGTGATGCAGAAGAATTTATTATTGGTACAGAAGTTGGCATTCTGTATCAGCTGAAACAAAAAAATCCCAATAAGAAATTTTACACCGTAAATTCGAATCAAGTCTGCCCTAATATGAAGAGAATAACACTTCCAAAAGTTGGGTTTGCACTTGAAAATATGATCAATCAAATAGAAATTGATGAATCAACTCGAGTTAAAGCGGTAAAATCACTTGAAAAAATGCTTGAGCTTTCGAAGTAAATGGGGATGATGAAATGAACAGCAAAACAGACATTATTGTAGTTGGGACCGGAGTGGCAGGTCTGTTTAATGTTTTGAATTTACCAAGGAATAAAAGAATACTCATGATTACAAAAGCTGGGGTGGATGCCAGTGATTCTTTTCTGGCCCAGGGTGGTATTTGTGTTCTGAGGGATGAAAATGATTATGATAGTTTTTTTGAAGATACCATGAAAGCCGGACATTATGAAAATGATAAGGCCTCGGTTGATGTGATGATACGCACATCACCTGAGATTATCCAGAATCTGATTTCATTTGGCGTTGACTTTGAAAAGAAAAATGGCCAATTCGTCTATACCAGGGAAGGCGCTCATTCCAAAGCCAGAATACTATACCACCAGGATTTAACCGGCAAAGAAATTACAAGCAAACTCCTTGCAGAAGTGAAAAAGAGAAATAACATACGAATTCTTGAGTATACTACCATGGTGGATCTGATTTGTGAAAATAATATTTGCTCAGGAGTTGTGATTTCAAATGAAGACAACGAAATAAGTCTGCTGAAATCGGATTATGTGGTTTTAGCCACCGGTGGCCTAGGCGGATTATTTGATAACTCTACGAATTTACAGCATTTAACAGGTGATGCTATTGCCATTGCGATGAAGCACCATATTGAATTAGAGAATATCAGTTATATTCAAATTCACCCCACAACATTGTATTCAAAGAAAAAAGGGCGAAGATTTCTCATTTCTGAATCGGTACGGGGTGAAGGAGCAGTTCTTTACAATCAAAATATGGAACGCTTTGTGGATGAGCTTCTGCCAAGAGATGTTCTTACTAAGGCAATAAATGAGCAGATGGAAAAGGATGGAAGCAAGTATGTCTGGCTTTGCATGAAGGAAATGGGTGCCGAGGTTATCAGAAAAAGATTCCCAAATATCTATCATCGCTGTCTGGATGAAGGTTATGATGTGACCAGGGAGTGCATACCGGTAACACCTGCCCAGCATTATTTTATGGGTGGGATTAAGGTAAATCTGGATAGTAAAACGACAATGGAGCATTTATACGCCATTGGCGAGATTAGCTGCAATCGGGTTCATGGTGCTAATCGGCTGGCAAGTAATTCGCTTCTGGAAAGTCTTGTATTTGCAAAGCGTGCGGCAACCCATATCGTCAAAAATTATGAATCCTTGGGATTTAGAAAGTCCCTGGTGGATCTCAATGATTTCAGAGATTTAGAACAATTGCGCTTGGATTATAAAAAAATAATTTTAGATGAAATAGAAAGGAGTAGTGCTATTGAATGATTTTACAACGATGAAACTAAATATGGATCAATTAATACTGCAGGCGTTAAGGGAGGACATTACCAGCGAAGATATCACAACCAATTCTGTGATCCGCGAGGCTACCAAAGGGCAAGTCCAGCTGTTGTGTAAGGAAGACGGAGTCATTGCGGGATTAGAGGTGTTTAGACGGGTATTTGAATTATTAGACCCTGAATGCGACATGAAGACGACCTTTAAAGATGGCGATATGGTTAAGAAAAACGATGTCCTGGCTGTTATCACAGGGGATGTGCGAGCCCTTCTTTCCGGTGAAAGAACGGCATTAAACTACTTACAGAGAATGAGTGGTATCGCCACCTATACCCAAAAGCTTGCTGAATTTCTCATAGGAACGAAAACAAAATTGTTGGATACCCGAAAAACCACGCCAAACATGCGGATTTTTGAAAAGTATGCCGTTAAAGTCGGTGGCGGAACTAATCACCGATTCAATCTATCTGATGGAATTTTAATCAAAGACAACCATATCAGTGCTGCTGGGGGTGTGGCCCAGGCAATCAACGGAGCAAGGGAATATGCCCCATTTGTAAGAAAGATCGAGGTGGAGGTTGAAAATCTGGATATGTTAAAAGAAGCCTTAGATGCTGGGGCCGATATTATCATGCTTGATAATATGGATATTGACACCATGAGACAAGCTGTTGAGATTATTGATGGTAGGGCTCAAAGCGAATGCTCAGGAAATATAACTGAAAAAAGACTGGCTGATATTGCGAAAATTGGTGTGGATTTTGTGTCCTGTGGTGCTTTGACCCATTCATCGCCAATTCTGGATTTATCCATGAAAAATCTTCAAATACTATGAAAAGGTTGATTTATTAGGTGGTGTAAGAAATGAATAGAGAAAAAAGATTAGACGATATCATCAATAAACTGAGAGTTTCCAAAGATCCTATTTCCGGTAGTGCCCTGGCCAGTGCTTGTAAAGTGAGTCGCCAGATTATTGTTCAGGATATTGCTTTACTCAAAGCCTCTAACTTCAATATAATATCGACGAACAAAGGTTATCTTTTAATGGACCCTCCGGGGAAACAAAAGATATTTAAAGTTTTTCACACTGCCGATCAGATAGCAGACGAATTGCACACGATTGTTGAGGCAGGTGGTCGGGTCAATGATGTTTTCGTCATTCATGAAGTTTATGGGGAAATAAAAGTTCTGCTTTCTCTGGGTTCGAGAAGAGATGTGGATGAGTTTGTTATTAGTTTGACTGAGGGTAAAATCAGCCCTTTGATGAAGTTAACGGACGAATATCATTTTCACACCGTGGAAGCTTCATCGGAACACATTTTGAGTGTTATCGAACAAAATTTACGAGAAAAAAAATATTTGGTCTAGTCCGAAATTAAATAAAACATAGTTTGAATATCTTTTGCTAAAGCAATACAAAAAGCCGGTTTATTTAGAGTAACTTTTCGAGTTGCAAATAATAGACCGGCTTAAATTTTTGGAAAAGAGTTGAAGAGCATGCACAATCATAGTAAAAAAGCAATTTGGAGTTTAGAATTTAAGATTAAGGGTACGTAAATAAGGTATGGAAAAATGGTATGGAAAAATGGTATGAAAAAGAAGTTGGTTCCCAAAAAAATCACCTTGATTTACCGATACCTGAACTGACTTGAAATTATATGATGAAAGGATGATCAGACTAATGGACCCTTATCTAAGACTATTAATTGGAGGAGTGGTGTTAATTACATACATTCTTGTGGTTTTACGGATTATTTTACTAAAATTTGACAGTTCCGATAAATTGGGTCGAGGGGGAGTCTCGGTATCAAGTGAAGAACTTGAAAGAGATGAAAAAAAGACGCTCATCAGCGGTTTTCTCAATAATAAAAGAAAATTTTCGCATTGGCCTGTTTCCAGAATGGATGAAAACTATAAATATATTCTTAAGGTTTATAAGGAGCTCAATCTAGATATTCAAAAAAAATATGCTGTTCCGCCTGCTTCAGAGTGGTTGTTGGATAACTTTTATATTATAAATGAAGAGGTCCAAGTCATTAATCGGGATTTAGATAAAAGAAGTTACCTTAAATTACCAATTTTAAAATCGGGCGATTCAAAGGGGCATACCCGAATATATGCTCTGGCACTAGACCTTGTGGATCAAACCAATGGTCAAATTGATGAAATTAAATTTTTGGAATATCTGAAGACCTATCAATCACATGATGTGCTTGTTGAACGGGAAATAATAGCCATTCCGATGATGCTGAAACTTGCCCTGATTGAAACAATTAAGCATCATTGCGAAGATATCCAAAGCATGCAAATAGAGTGGCATAAAGCAGACAAAATTTTTGATGAGTGGCTTGGAATTGAAGATCTGGATATAAAAGGCATTACTAAGTTACTACGAGATAACTTGAAAGCTATTGATGAAGTTAATCCGTATTTTATCGATCATTTTTTCTATCATTTAAGAAGATCTGGACGCAGCTATGCCGGGGTTTTACGAGCAATGGATGAAAATCTTGATAAAATAGGATTGACCACTGAGAAAATCACCCAAAATGAACATAATTCCCAGTCAATAAAGACGGTGGCCATGAGTAATTGCATTACCAGTTTGCATTTTTTTTCAACATTGAATTGGTCAGATATTTTTGACTCCATCAGTTTTGTAGAACAAATTTTAAAAAAAGACCCAGATAAAACCTATACGGGGATGGATTCTCCGACACGGAGTTATTATAAAAACAGCGTTGAAAAATTGGCTTTAAAATATGGAGTATCTGAGCTTAAAATTGCCAATATCGCCATTGAACTTGCCTCCGATGCCTATAAAAGCTGTGATGAAAAATACACTTCTCAGGTAAAGATTCAAAGAACCTGGCATGTTGGATATTATTTAGTAGAAAAGGGAATTAAATTTATTGAAATAAAATTAGGAAAGATTGAAAAGTTTCCACTGAAAGAAAAAAGCGGAAGCATTACAAAATATGGGATTCTTTATATTGGTTCTGTTAGTCTGTTGACCATGGTTCTTATCGGAATAGCAATACAGTACTCAATTCTATCCATAACATCTAATGTATTTCTTTTTTCCTTATTAATAGTCATTGGTGTGCTTATCCCTTCCTCAGAAATTGCTGTAAAAATTGTGAATTTTATTATATGTCGTACTTTAAAGCCAACTTTTTTTCCAAAACTTGAGTTGACAGAGGGCATACCCGAAAGATTAAGTACCATTGTTGCCATACCAACATTGATATCAGATGAAAATCGCATTAACGAACTTTTAGAGAAACTTGAAAATCATTATTTGTCCAACAGGGAAGAAAATCTATATTTTGCTTTAATCGGAGCATTCAGAGATTCGGATAAAAGTGAAATGGAAGATGATGATCAGATTATTGAAAAAACATTGTCAGGAATAAAAGAATTGAATGAAAAATATGCAAAAGGGTCCAAGGATAAATTTTATTTTTTTCATCGGTGCAGACAGTTTAACAAAAAAAATAATAAATGGATTGGTTGGGAAAGAAAGAGAGGGGCAATCATTGAATTTAATGACTTGGTTCTGGGCGCCTCGGATACTAGTTTTGCCTATTCATCCTGTGAAGAACCACCTTTTTCCAATGTAAAATACATTATCACATTGGATAGTGATACCATTCTTCCAATAGGCATGGCAAAAAAAATGATTGGTACCATGGCTCACCCTTTAAACAGACCTGTCATTGATGCCGTAAAGGGCATTGTCATTGAGGGGTATGGTTTGATGCAGCCTAAAATCGAAGTGGATAATGAAAGTTCCAATAAGACTCACTTTTCACGGATTTTTACAGGGCAAGAGGGAATAGATCCCTATGTCTTTGCAATCTCCAATGTTTATCAGGATCTTTTCGGTGAAGGCATTTATACCGGCAAGGGCATCTATGACCTAAGAATATTTCAAAATGCAATGAAAGATGTTTTTCCGGATGATACGGTTTTAAGTCATGACCTGCTGGAAGGCTCCTATGTCAGAACAGGTCTGGTCACAGATATTAAATTAATCGACTCATATCCGTTAAGGTATCATTCATTGGCATCAAGAATGCAGCGCTGGGTTAGAGGTGATTGGCAGTTAATTAAACTTTTGTATGGAAAAATTTACAATCGCGGTGGGGTTAAAATAAAAAATCCGCTTTCGTTCCTATCGCGATGGAAGATTTTCGATAACCTGAGAAGAAGCCTAATGGCTCCGGCTCTCCTGGTTTTGGCATTCCTAAGTTTTAGTATTTTGCCTGGAAGCCTTTACTTTTGGCTGGGATTCTTTCTTGTTAGCCTGGCATTCCCACTGATTATGGGTGTGATTGGACAGTTGAACTTCTATCAATTTGGATATAACAGAATTAAAAATTATACGCCAACCATGCAGGGTTTAAAAGCCTTATTGATGCAGTTTTTGCTGACCTTGATTTTTTTGCCATTTCAGGCTTGGCTGATGACAAAAGCAATCACGGTTACATTGGTTCGGGTTTTTATAACGAAGAAAAATCTATTAGAATGGGTTACTTCGGATGATGTTGAAAAATCCCAGAAAAATGATCTGAGAAGTTATTTAAAAAGTATGAAAGCTTCTTTATTGCTATCGCCAATCATTTTTTTATTGGCGCTGGTATTCAAACCAGAAGGTGTCCTCCTCAGTCTTCTCTTTTTCCTCGGTTGGGAAAGTGGACCTTTTATTGCCTATTGGATCAGCAAAGATTATAAAGGTGCGACACCGAAAATTTCAGAAAAAAATCGACACGAACTGGGAAGAATCGCCCGAAAAACCTGGAGTTATTTTGAGGAACTGACAGATGCGAAAACCCATTATCTGACACCTGATAATTATCAGGTGGATCCACCAAGATGCGTTGCCCATCGAACATCACCAACAAACATTGGATTAGGTTTGTTGGCAATTTTATCGGCCAGAGATTTTGGATTTATTGGAACCTGTGAAATGATGATTCTCATTGAAAAAACAATAACCACCATGGAAGGATTGAATAAATGGAATGGACATTTATATAACTGGTATGATACCAAGACGTTAAAACCACTGCAACCAGTGTACATATCAACAGTGGATAGCGGAAATTTGTTATGTTATCTTACAACATTGAGAGAAGGATTAAAAAGCTATCTCAATAGTCCGATTGTTGATGTCCAGTTTTCAAATGGAATCCGAGATACCCTGTATTGTACGGGAAAAGAAGGCTATGCTGTTTATAATAAAATTAATGGTGAATATCAGTTTCCATCCAAGGGTGCCATCGATTTAAATCGTTGGAACCAGACATTAAACAAACTCATATCAGGCCACGAATTAGAACAAATAACCGAGGGAAGCTGGAAAACAAAGGTTGAGAAAATGCTCAGGATGTTCAAACATGATATGGAAGAATTTATGCCAGTGATTGACACTATGAAAAAAATTCCAGAGGAATTACTCAAGAAAAATATAAATGATGAGTTCAGTATCAATATGAAGAAACTGCTTGGAATACTCAAGCAAAACAGTACCTTAAATAATTTGCCGGCAGTTTATGAGGCTGATATAAAATGCGCGAAAATATTGATTGAAATTCTTCAAAAAACTGGAAAAGAAAACTTTAACGAAGGTTTGGATTGGCTTTGTGAAATGGAAGACACTCTCGATAAAGCCATAGAAACAACCCATGAATTTGTAAGAAGATACACAGCACTCATTAAAAGAATCGATGTCTTGTCGGATGAAATGGATTTTCTGCCTTTATTTGATAAAAAGAGAGGATTATTCAGTATTGGCTATGACATAAAAGAAAGCAAGTTAAATAATTCATACTATGATCTGCTGGCATCGGAGTCACGTCAGATCAGTTATATTTATACGGCAAAAGGAAAAATACCGCCATCACATTGGTATAAATTAGGGCGATCTTTAACAACCATGGATCAATATAAAGGCCTGATCTCCTGGACTGGCACAATGTTTGAATATTTAATGCCGTTACTTATTATGAAAAGCTATAAGAATACATTATTGGATGAAACCTATTATTTTGTCATTAAAAGTCAGAAAAAATATGGGCGTCAAAAGAAAATGCCCTGGGGAACTTCTGAATCGGGCTTTAATTCCCTTGATAAGGAAAGTGACTATCAATACAAAGCCTTTGGAGTTCCATGGCTGGGGCTTAAGCGAGGTCTTATTGAAGATGCCGTATGTGCGCCATATGCTACATTTTTAGCACTGTTGGTTGACCCCGAAGGTGCAATAGAGAATATTAAGCATTTGAAATCTGAAGGCATGGAAGGACCTTATGGATTTTATGAAGCAGCGGATTATACAAAAGAAAGGTTGCCCTTTGATAAAAAGCGTGCGCTCATAAAAAGCTTCATGGCACATCATCAGGGAATGAGTTTGGTAGCCATTAATAATTGTCTTCATGACAATATTATGCAAACACGCTTTCATATGGATCCGGAAATTCGAGCCGCCCAGCAGTTGTTACAGGAAAAGGTTGCGTCAAATACAACATTCACCAATTCGATTAAGAGAAAATTAGTGCTTTCAAAAGAGCCGATAAACAAAGAAAGAAATACATATAGGAGGTTCGTAGCACCTGATCCGGTATTGCCAAAGACACATATGTTGTCAAATGGTAATTATTCTATCGTGATTACAGATAGAGGAACAGGATACAGTAAAAATAAATTATCGACTCTGACACGTTGGAGGGAAGATAGTACACTAGATCCCTATGGAATGTTTTTTTATCTGCGTAATGTAGAGACTCATGTCTTGTGGTCTGCTACCTATGCTCCGTTAAATATTATGCCAGAAAAATATGAGGTAATTTTTACAAATGATAAAGCTATGTTCACACGTCTTGATGGAGAAATCGAAACAAAAACGGAAATAATTGTTGCCTCAAGTGACAATGTTGAAATTCGAAGAGTTACACTTAAAAATCTTGGAGAAAGTTCCTGCACTCTAGAACTAACAAGTTATTTTGAAGTGGTGATGGCCCCCCAGGCTGCGGATATAGCACATCCTATTTTTAGTAACCTCTTTGTGGAAACCAGTTTTCAAACCCAGCGACGATGCATTGTCGCCCACAGACGGCCACGATCAACTCATGAAAATAAAATGTGGATGGCGAATGCAGTCGTCATTGAGGATGATACCCTTGAAGATATTCAATATGAAACAGACCGAATGCATATGATTGGCAGGGGAAATAGTGTAAAGAACCCGGTCACAATGGAGCATGAAAAACCTCTTTCCAATACCAGTGGACCAGTATTGGATCCAGTAATGAGTATCCGGGTAAAAGTGAAAATTGAATCAGGCAAAAAAATTCAAATCTCATATCTTAATACAGTCAGTGAAAACAAAGAATCGCTGCTTAATACAATAGACAAGTACGCAAGTCCTGATGCCGTTGAAGATGCTTTTAAACTGGCATTAGCGAGGAGCAAGATGGAATCAGAATATTTAAACATGGATGCAGTTGAAATGGAACTTTATCAGGAAATGATTTCTGATATCGTTTTTATCAGTCCAACAAAAAGAATCTACCAGGAAATGATTAGGAAAAATGAGAAAGGGCAGTCTTCACTTTGGCGCTATGGAATTTCTGGAGATCTGCCAGTGGTATTAGTGAAACTAAACAATACAAATCAGATGGAAATACTCTATGAGGTTTTAAAAGCTCATGATTATTTTCGACTTAGGGAATTACGAGTCGATTTGGTTATTTTGAGTGAGGAGGAACACAATTATGCGCTTCCCTTATATCATCTCATCTCAGATTTTATATTAGCAAGTGAGAAACATGATATTATAAATAAGAATGGAGATATTTTTATCCTTGATAAAAATACCGTGCAGAAAGAAGATATCAATTTACTCTATGCAATTGCCAGAATCGTATTAATTGGAGAAGGGGGAACCTTAAGCGAGCAGTTAAAAAGACCAAAGAACCAACTGCTTCCTGGAAAGAAAGCGTTTTTAATAGCGCCTCCAGAGTATGTGTTACCCGAAGTCAATGAGCCAGAACTTTTATTCAATGATGGACTTGGAGGGTTTATACTGGATGGCAATGGCTTTGTCATTCAACTGGAAAAGGGAGAAAACACACCGCTTCCATGGACAAATGTCATTGCGAATCCTGAATTTGGTTTTATTGTCTCAGAAGCAGGTTCAGGTTATACATGGTATAAAAACAGCCGCGAAAACAAATTGACACCTTGGTCCAATGATGAAGTTTCAGATAGCCCGGGAGAGGTTATCTACATTGGCGATGAAGACACAGGAGAATTGTGGACAGTAACTTCAGCACCCATCAGAGAAGATGAATCTTACACCATAAAACATAGTTTTGGTTATTCGTTATTTGAGCATAACAGTCATGGCATCAAGCAACGAATGAATCAATTTGTACCCATTAATGAGTCTGTGAAAATAAGTATGCTCAACTTAAAAAATGAATCGAGCCAAAAGAGAAATCTAACATTGACCTATTATATAAGGCCGGTCATGGGAGTAAGTGATCAGGTGACTGCCATGCATATAAAAACGCGGCTTAATGAATCCGGCGTTTTCATAATAGAGAACCCCTACAATGAGGAATTTCCCGGTAAAATTTGTTTCATGGATATTTCCATAAAAGAACGCTCAGTTACTGGAGATCGTAGGGAGTTTTTTGGTAATGGTGATATAAGAAAGCCTGAGTGTCTTTCCAGAGAAATGCTTTCAGGATCAGTGGGCATAGGTCTGGATCCTTGTGGTGCTATTCAAGTGAAGCTTGCACTTAACCCCAATGAACGAAAGGATATTATTTTCCTTTTAGGGTTTGCATCTCAGCCTCAGGAAGTCAATTTGATGTCTGAAAAATTCAGGGTTTCAAAAAATGCAGAAGACTCTTTAAACCAAGTCAAAGCATTTTGGAATGATAAGCTGGGAATCGTACAAGTGGATACCCCAACTCTTCCCATGAATCTCATGCTTAATGGATGGCTTCAGTATCAGGTGATTTCATGTCGACTATGGGCACGGTCTGGATTTTATCAGGCGGGAGGTGCCTTCGGTTTCAGAGATCAGCTACAGGACTGTTTATCCGTTGCCCATTTATGGCCCGAAATATCCCGTTCCCAAATTTTACTTCATGCGAAACATCAATACACCCAGGGCGATGTCCAACATTGGTGGCACGAGCCACTGGGAAAAGGGACTCGGACCAAATTTTCAGATGATCGTTTGTGGTTACCCTATGTAACTGCGGAATATATGAGAATATCTGGGGATCGTCAGATACTAAAAGAAGAACTGTCGTTTTTAGAAGATTCAGAATTAAAGGAATTTGAAGATGAACGGTATGGAATCCCAAGGGTTTCAAACACAAAGGCATCACTTTATGAGCATTGTGTCAGAGCCATTGATGTTTCTCTGAATTTTGGTAAAAATGGTCTTCCACTTATGGGGGCCGGGGATTGGAATGATGGAATGAATACCGTCGGTAATAAAGGAATAGGTGAAAGTGTATGGTTAGGATGGTTTTTAATTTCTACTCTTGAAATGTTTATTCCTCTATGCGAGGAAATGGGGGATAGTGAAAAAGTGGAAAGATATGACAAGATAAGAGAAAGCCTAATAGAAGCCATTGAAAAGAATGCCTGGGATGGAAACTGGTATAGACGAGCCTATTTTGACAATGGACAACCATTGGGCTCGGTGGAAAACAGTGAGTGCAAAATCGATTCAATTGCACAGAGCTGGTCCGTTATTTCAGGTGCTGGAAATCCAGAAAGAGCCTTGCAAGCCATGAATTCGCTGGATGAATATTTGATCAATAGAGAAGATGGGTTGATAAAGCTCTTAGCACCTCCTTTTGATAAATCAGATTTGGAACCAGGATATATTAAGGGATACCTGCCAGGGGTTAGAGAAAATGGTGGACAATATACCCATGCGGCAGCCTGGGTGATTATTGCCTATGCTAAACTGGGAGACGGAGACAAAGCCTGGGAACTTTTTGAACTGATTAACCCCATTAATCATACTGAGAGCCTCAGAGATTATTGTCGATATAAAACCGAACCCTATGTGATCTCTGCAGATGTTTACTCTGAATATCCGCATACCGGAAGAGGTGGGTGGACATGGTATACCGGAGCTGCCGGGTGGATGTACCGCGCTGGCCTCGAGTATATCCTGGGCTTCCAGAAAAATGGAGACACCATCATTATGAACCCCTGTATTCCGCATAGTTGGAAAGAATATCACATCACATACAATTATCTTGGATCAACCTATGATATTAAGGTGAAAAATCCGGAAGGAATTAATAAAGGTGTTAAGCGAATTTCACTTGACGGAAAAATGTCAATGAATAACGTGATTAATCTTTCCAGTGATGGGAAATCCCATGAGGTAGAAGTTTTCATGGGTCTATAGAATAAAAAATAAGCTTCTGAGTTTTTTCAAATACACCGACATTCTATGAAATACTGAATTAAAAAAATTGAAGAGATATTAAATATATCCTTGGATTATATAGAAATAAAGTTTTCATTCTACTTAACCTTTAAAATAATAATCGACATGGATGAAAATATTCTTAAAATGATTTAATCAAAAAAAAGAACAAGTAGCTCTTTAGAACCACTTGTTCTTTTTAAAATAATACAGAGAGAGGGATGTGACAATGAGACATAACCCGATGACAAAAGGATAGGTATAAACCCATTTGAATTCGGGCATGATAAGATTCATGCCATACCAGCCAACAATGAGTGTCAGTGGTAAAAAAATTGAAGTGATGACTGTAAAAATTTTCATGACGTAATTAAGACTGATATCCAGCTGCTCCTGATAGGCTTCTCTTACCTGTGAACCATAGTCTCTCAGGTTGACTACACCATTAAATAATCGGTTCACACGGTTGGTCTGAATCTTAAAATAACGCAGTTCTTTTTTGTCAATTAAATGATTCTCATTTTCTTCAATGGCTTCGGAAATATCTAATAACTCCTCATAGTACCGTTTAAGACTGAGGAGTCTTTTTCGAAAAGCGATGAGATAATTGACTAAGTTATTTTTTTTGGA
Organism: Eubacteriaceae bacterium; assembly: GCA_016650045.1. GTDB lineage: Bacteria > Bacillota > Clostridia > Eubacteriales > Eubacteriaceae > Acetobacterium. The sequence goes on from JAENWK010000004.1 coordinate 44,065, forward strand.
CAAAATTAAAGCTTCTTCAAGATTCGAAATGTCCTGCTCAATTTTTTCAAGTTCATGGCGGTCATCGCAGGTCAATTTATCGAAAAATAATCGTATTATCTTTCCGGGGCTAAGCTTATTGATTGTTTCTCCAGCAATATCAATGATGAGTTTGCTCATAAAAGTACCATTGTTCGATGCAAAAATGAGGAATTTGTTGGTGAAATAAATACAAACTCGTTGAGGTTTATTTCCCTGGTTAATCGCATCAGGAATATTCAAGGTAATGAAGTCAAATCCATCATGGCTTTCAAATTTTGAGTTAATGCCGGTTAAACATTCAGCAACAATTTTGGGGCTGATCCCAAGTTCATCGCTTATTGATGGTAGTTCTTCTAGAGAAAGGATACATAAATGTGATTTGCCTTCAATGGTATTAATATTTTCCAGGGGTTCAATTTTTAAAGTGCCATTATCAATGAGATAGTTCATCCTGATCACATCCTGATCTTTAATACTATATTTTATGAAGTTTGGTTTTTATTTTTTTGGTTTATTTTTGATAAAATAACTCGTCACATGGGACTTGCTGCTTTTTCGTGACTGGATTTCAAATTGTTTTAAGGATGATAAAAGAGGCGTAAGTTTTGAATGACCATAATTTCTCGTATCAAAATCAGGGTAACGATTGTTGAGTCGTGAACCAACTTCTCCTAAATTTGCCCAGCCATCTTCGTCTGAGCTTTCAGTGATGATAGTTTTTATGGACTCGATCAGATCTTTTGTATTTGCCATACTTTCCTTTGGGGCTTCCGGCATTTCAGCCATTCCATTGGTTGCGTAAGAATCTGCAGGAATTGCAGCCAAAACCTCAAGATATTTAAACTTTTCACAGGCTGATATGAAAGGCGTTGGGGTTTTCTTTTCCCCCATGCCAATCACATACATGCCGGCTTCTCTTAAACGCGAGGCCAGTCGTGTAAAATCACTATCACTTGAAACAATGCAAAAGCCATCCACATTATTTGAATAGAGTATGTCCATTGCATCAATGATTAATGCCGCATCTGTGGCATTTTTACCTGTTGTATAGCTATATTGCTGAATTGGAGTAATCGAGTAATTAAGGAGTACAGTTTTCCATGACCCCAGTTGCGGTTTTGTCCAATCTCCATAAATTCTTTTATAAGTAGGTATTCCATGATTGGAAATTTCATCAAATATATATTTAATATATTTATCAGAAACATTATCAGCATCAATTAAAACTGCAATTTTCAAATCGTTTTGCATAGTGGTTCCCCTTAATAGCAATGTAATGCTATATTATTTAGCACAATGAATAGTTTGTTTAAGAAGAATAAATCCTTCGAATTTTTACTTATATAAATTCATTCTTCTTAATTATAATAGAAATTTTACTATTTTACAACTTATTTAGGGTAGGTCATAAAGATGTTCCTCTTCACGGTCATTGGTAAGTTTGAGTTTATCAAGAATGTAAAAGACAAGACTTAAACCCATACCGACCACGGCAGATAGAACCATTCCTTTTAGTTGAATACTTCCAAATTTTACGGCAACACCTGAGAGACCAACCACAAAAACAATTGAGGTTAAGGCAAGATTTCGCGATTTGCCATAGTCTACCTGGGCTTCGACGATAATACGGATGCCGGCGGCGCCAATCATTCCATAAAGCAGGAAGGATATTCCGCCAATAACCGGTCCGGGAATGGTACTGATAAGCGCCGAAAACTTACCGACAAAGGAACAGACTATCGAAAAAATTGCTGCACCTGCGATCACACGAACACTATAGACTTTAGTAACGGCCATAACGCCAATATTTTCACCGTAGGTGGTGGTTGGAACAGAACCAATTAAACCTGAAACCATGCTTGAAAAGTTATCAGCAAATAGAGAACGATGAAGACCGGGATCCTTAAGTAAATCCCTGCCGATGACTTTACTGGTCACAATTTGGTGCCCAATATGTTCAGATGCAATAACCAAAAGCACGGGGAGAATAATAATAATTGCTTCTAATTTAAATTGTGGAAATTGGAAATTCGGTAAAGACAGCCAGGGAGTATTCGCCACTGTTTGGAAATTTGCCATACCAATAACCCCAGTCAATAAAGCTGTCGTATAACCTGCAATAATCGCTATCAGAATAGGGATTACCGATAGAAATTTTCTAAACAGAACAGAACCAAAAACGGCAAATCCCAGGGTGACTAGAAATACGATGACATTTTCCGGGGCCACAACGGTGACAATCTGGTTATAAAGACCAGTAGCCTTATCAAGGACATAGGTTGTTTGTGGCAGAATACCTGCCGTCTGGGCAGCTGTACTGGCTAATTCAAGACCAATAAGAGCAACAACCGGGCCCATGGCAGCCGGTGGCAGGACAATATTAATCCAGTCAATCCCAAATTTATAAATGATTCCGGCGAGAATACAACCGCACATGCCAACAACAACGAATCCTCCTAAAGCATAAGAATAGCCCCATGTGGCTATAACGATACCAGCAGGCGCTAAAAAGGCAAAACTTGAACCTAGATAAGCCGGTGATTTTCCTTTGGTAATAAGGATGAAAAGCAATGTGCCAACACCATTCATTAAAAGGACAATGGCGGGATTAATGCCAAAAAGGAAAGGCACCAGTACGGATGCACCAAACATAGCGAACATATGCTGTAGGCTCAGGGGCACAAGTAAGTTAAACGGAACCTTATCCTCCACTTGAATTATTTTTTGGTTCTTCATTTTTATCTGTCTCCATTCTTTTGTTTTTCTATGAAATTATACCACACTGCAAGGATCACGCAAAGAATATTTATAGACAATAGTGCATAATAATGAGGATTATTGGCTGCTGCTTATAAAAATCCCAGACATCAAATAAATTGGCCATTGCTGGATGTTTACGAAGAGAAACCCATATGATACAATGCCAATTAAAAACAACTGAAATTCAGGAGATTATTAATGAAGATAACAGTCAATACTAAATTATATGCCGTCATTGGAGATCCCATTGGCCAGAGCCTTTCGCCACAATTACATAATGGACTTTTTAAAGCCAATCATCTGGATGCTCTTTACCTACCAATAGGAGTCAAATCCGAGGATTTAGAAAAACTTGTGGATGGTTTTCGCATAATGAACTTTGGCGGCTTTAACATAACCAAACCTCATAAAATGGATATTATGAAATATTTGGATGGCATCGATCCTTTGGCAGAGAAAATTGGAGCTGTCAATACCGTGGTTTACCGTGATGGGAAAATGATTGGTTATAATACTGATGGTTTTGGATTTATAAAATCCATTGAAAAAAAGCTTGGAAACATTCAAAAAAAAGATTTGAGTATATTAATTTTAGGGTGTGGCGGTGCTGTGAAATCCGTTGCCATGGCCTTAGCCGACTGGGGTGTTAAGAAAGTGATTATCACTAATCGCACCTTAGAAAAGGCTGCCAATTTATCAGCTCAAATTAATGAAACGTGGCCAGGGAAAGCCCAGGCTATTCCCATGGAAGAAACTCACCTGAAGGAAGTGATCCAGGAGGTTAGGGTTATTGTGAATGGTACCAGTCTTGGAATGCTGGATCATCCAGAAAGGTCGCCTCTTTTAAAGAGTTTGATTCCAAAGGATATTCTGGTTTATGACATGATTTACAGTCCTCCGAAGACCCAGCTCCTTAAGGATGCCCAGGCTTGTGGCGCGCAAATAGAAAATGGGTTGGAAATGCTTTTGTATCAAGGACTTTTAGCCTTTGAATTATGGACTGGCATTTTTCCGGCCCCCGTTTTAGGGAAAAAATTATTGATGAAAGGATTAGAATAGTATGGGAAAAAAGAAAGTAACTCCCATTGCTCTCATCGGTTTCATGGGTACAGGAAAATCAACCATTGGTCCTTTATTAGCAGAAAAATTAGGATATCAGTTTATTGATACCGATACGATGGTTGAAGAAGGGTTGGGAATGAAAATTTCTGAAATCTTCAAGAATCAGGGAGAGCGTTGTTTTCGAGATGTTGAGCATCGCGCTTTAAAAAAAGCTTTAGCCATGGAAAAAGTAGTTATTTCAACGGGAGGCGGGGCTATTTTGTTAAAGGAAAATCGAAAACTTTTAGAAGAAAATGCCTTTGTGGTTAGCTTGAACTGTCAACCTGAAACAATTTTTCAACGGCTTCAAGGGGATCAGTCACGACCACTGCTTAAAAGTATTGATCCACTGACAGAAATAAAAAAAATAATGGCAAACCGTCATGAATATTATGAAGAATGTGATTTTCAAATTTCAACTGAAGAATGGACAACAAAGGAATGCTGTCAGAAGATTATTAAGGTTTATGAAAATGCATAAAAAAACAGTCCAGTTAAATCAACTGGATTGTTTTTAGCAACTTAAAATTTGCTTTTCGTAGCTTTTAGATCGCAAATATAACAATCAGTCAGCCTTTGAACAGCTAAAGGATTTTTTACAGGCCATGAAGTCTCTAATGCTTCACAATAGGCAGTGGCGGTATCTTCAGAATATATATAATCAATGCAGCCATTGCATTTTTTATCTTCTGTTTTATGAATCAGTTCAAGAACTGACTCGTTGACAAAAGCTCGATATTCTTTGTAGGCTAAAGTTCTATTATTTTCAAATAAACTCATTATTTTCCCCTTATCGTCTTATTACTAATATTTTATTTACATGATATAAGTTGAACTTACACTTACAACTCTTATATTACATAGTACCGTATATTTCCAAAAAAACAAGACAATATTTTGTGCAATATTCTTTTTATAAGATAATCAAAAATTTACTTCAAAGATTAATTGACATTTATTTCAAAATATGGTATTATTTCTAACAGTGTCGTATGAAATAATACCATTTATTTCGCCGAAGTGATGGAATTGGCAGACGTGACGGACTCAAAATCCGTTGTGAGAAATCACGTGCGGGTTCAAGTCCCGCCTTCGGCACCACTATGCTCCTTTAGCTCAGTTGGCTAGAGCACCTGACTCTTAATCAGGGTGTCCAGGGTTCGAATCCCTGAAGGGGCACCAAACAAAACCGCATAAGAGAGCCGTTTATCGGCTCTCTTTTTTAATTATCAAGATTTATACTTTACGGAATTTAATGGTGTTTAACGGTATTGAGTGGCGATCATGTGGCGATTTAAGTGGCTACTTTTTCAGCGTCTTTTTTATCTGCGGGATCAATCTGCCACCGGATGTTTTTAATCAAATCATCCACATCGTCATGGACATAAATCTTTGTAGTTGTCTCGATGGAAGCATGGCCTAATAGTTTTTGGAGGGTAAATACATCGGTTCCTGATTTATAAAGAACTGTTCCATAAGTGTGACGGAGTTCGTGTGGTGCCAGAACCGGAATTTCCGGATGTGCAATTTTTAAATCTTCTTTAAATTTTTTATAGTGATAATTTGCCCACACACGGGGTCCCATGATTTTATCACGCCTTGTTTTGAATAAATAATCATCCCTGTACATTCTGATATCGTCTTTCAAGAAATCACAAAATACATCATCCAAAGGAATTGCTCTCATTGCTTTTTCACTCTTACCGGTTGTTTTCATCTTTGGGGTACCGGTGTCATCCGTGATCACTCGATGTAGGGTTAACAGCTTCTTGTGAAAATCAATATCCTTGGCAGGATTAAGACCGACTAACTCACCCTTCCTGATTCCAGTTTTGAGGATAATGAAGGCTCCTAATCCCTCGGGGTGTGTTTTTGCATACTCCACAACTATATCGTACTCAGCAACGGTGTATGGGCGTTTTGGAGCTGTTGGCTTGCCTTTTGGCTGCTTAATATTAGCCATGGGGTTCTTAATGATAAAATCATTTTCAATGGCGGTTTCAAAAATGGCGTTAAGTGTGATCCGCAGCTTATCCACCATGGATTGTGATAAATCAGCCTTTAATTTAAAAAACTGCTGGACGTCAATTGCCCGGATCATGCGGATATTGTAATCCCCAAAATAATCATTCAGGTGATCAATACAAAGTTTATATCCATAATAGGTGGGGCTGCTGACAACTTTTTCTTTGTAAATATTTAACCACTGATCCGCCCAGGATTTAAAAATTGTTTCGTCCCATTCTTGCTTTTGTCCAGTTGCAAGCTCCAGCTTATAAGCATCAATCTTTTCATTGCATTCTTTTATAGACTTACCGTAAAAGTTTTTCATGATCGGCTTCCCATCAGAGGTTTTACCAACGGTTATTCTAATCCTTTTTTTACTTGCCATGTTTTTACTCCTTTCTGATTTTTTGTACAAAAATACCCGGTTGTAATTTCCGGGGTTGTTTGGTACAATATTGGGGTAGATTTGGTGTACCTTCCCGGTATATCATAAGCCGCTTTTTCTGTTAGTGCAGAAGAGGCGGTTTTTTTATTTTCAAAGTTATTTATTTACGAAGCAACTTTCCCACCACAAATCATGCAAAGCTCTGGGTAGATTGATTTGTCAATTAATATTGATTTATCAGAACCATTCTCTTTAAAATTAAGTACAACTTGGCGGTTATCCGTTTTTACTGTTTTGCTTGTTGATTTAACTTTTTTTCTACCTCCAATAATTGCGCCAACCGGTCCAAGCAGAACGCCGCCGACAGCCGCACCACCCAAAGACACGCCACCACCTTTTACGGAAACACTAGTATTAGATGTCATGTCGCCGATCATCATAAAATTAATTATTTGCTCTTTTGGTATTTTAATATGAGTAGGAACCCCGACTGGTTTAGCATCAAGAAAATTCAGCACCCCGTTTGATTCCCAATAATAAACAACGCTGCTGATAGTTTTATCATATCCTCGGAAGTACTGCATTATCTTGTGCGAAACAGGGATGTTGAGGCTTTTCAACTTTTCCTTTTTCTTTTTAGCCATCGTGTCCCTTGCCTTAACCAAAAATATAAATATGAGTATTACAAAAACCAAAAATAAAAAAACTCCCATTATCTCTCCTCCTTCAAAATATTTATATAAAAGGGGATTACTCCCCTTAATTTGTTTTGTAAGATCGTTTAATTCACCCCAAGAACTTTCCCGATTGTTTTTAAGTTATCAGATTCTCTTATCTTGATCGGTTTATATTTTTGATTGAGGCTAACAAGATAACATCCGTCCATGTCCCCAATCATCTTTTTTATGAAAGCTTCTCCATTAAGAATAAAAACTCCAATATTCCCCGACTCAATTTCTTTGGATCTTTGAATAAAAACAGTGTCACCTTCATGGAGCTGTGGTTCCATTGAATCTCCGGAAACACGAACTCCGAAATTACTTCCTTTAGGGATAAAATCAGAGGGGTATGGAATCATTTCAAAATCTTCACCGTCTAAAAACTGACCGGTCCCAGCTGATACCGGGAGAAGGTAAATAGGGTGTTCGGTGTAAGAAATTTCATAAGATTGGGAATCGTCATTTATTTGTTTAGATTCATAATACAATAAGTTATTAATTGTTTTACTAACAAAGGTTTTTCCATCGCCTGAAAGTTTTTCGTAACTTTCAATTACTTTATTACTACTATCTTTCTCACTTAGAAGCGACATTATAATTGTCTCAGGTTTTTTTAGTTTTATATAATCAGAAACCAAATCAGTAAAATTAAATGTCTGATTAAAATTATTTTTACAAATAATGATTTGATCAAATTTTTCAATTTCTTCATAAGAATATCCAGTGTCTTCAAGTAAATCCAACATTTCTGCTGAAAAATCGTGATATTCATCAATCATGTGATCGCTATATTCGTGTTCGCCCCACCCTAAGAGTAGAGCGGGGGTAGTATTTAATGCTTTGGCCAAAGGTTCCAATACTGAAGTAGGTAAGTTTTCGATATCATTGCTTTCATATCTGTAAATTGTGGATCTATCTTTTCCTAATATTTTTGCGATTTCATCAACTGTAAGGTTTAATTCCTTACGTCTTTCTTTTATTTTGGCTCCAACATTCATTTTTGCCACCTCCGTATCAATATTTTAACATGCTTTTCGCAAATATGCAACAAAAGAAAATATAAATAAACAAAACTTCTCGTTTTGTGCGATAAATAACTTGACAGCATGGATTAATGGGGTTAGTATATAGATGTCGCACGAAATGCGAATATAAATTTACAGGAAGGAGAACGGATGACGAACGTTAATAAGTTAAAAGGGAAAATTGTTGAAAACAATCTAACAATCGAGGAGCTTTCATCACGTATGGGTGTTAATAAAAGCACTCTTTACCGAAAACTTGGAGATTGTGGAGATAATTTTACAATAAAAGAAGCTAATTCTATCGGCCGTATTCTAAATTTAAAAATGGATGACATTACGTCTATTTTTTTCAGCCAATTTGTCGCATGATATGCGAATTTAAATTTAAAAACTGAAAGGAGAAAATAATTGAAAGAATTAATGATTTTTGAAGGTAAACAGGTAGAGGTATTCGATTTTAGTGGACAGGTTTTATTCAACCCATATAACGTGGCGGAGTGCCTGGATATCAAAAATGTACGAGACAACATGGCAAGGATGAATGAAAAACAGGTTGTGAAGCTGACAAATTCAGATGTCAGTAAAGCCGACATCCGAAAATTAAACAATGCCGGAGAAAACTTCCTGACCGAAAGCGGTGTATATAAATTAATATTCAAGTCACATAAGGCGGAAGCGAAAAAATTTCAAGACTGGGTGACCGATGAAGTCATCCCAACGATCCGTAAGACTGGATCTTATACGGCGCCTATAAAAGAAACAAAACAACCATCTCTGGGGTCAGTCAATATGGCAGTAAAAAACATAATGTTGGTTTACAAAGCCGCTGGAGTTGATCCGAGGTTCACGGCTCTGGCTATATCTGAAATATACCGGGAAAAGGCGAATATATCACTTACGCCACCAATCAAGGAAGATCCTTCTGAAATGATGTATGACAAAACAGCAATAGCTAAACTTTTAGGTGTCATGTCATTATCGAATATGCCTCATGCACAGGCAATTGGGGCAATCATCGAAACGCTTGGCATTCCAGAGACTGAAAAAATAAAAGTCCCTTACAATCGCCATGGCCATTCAGGATTTGATTATCAATTCAAACCATGTGTTGTAGAAAAAATTCTTGATTGGCTTGAAGAAAGCAACTACCCGAAAAAAATACAAGGGAATGGAAAAACCTACAAGGTTGATTACTCATTAATCGGAAAGCAATGGGCGTCATAGATCGAAGAAAGGAGGAATAAAAATGGCAGATCTAAAAGCATTGACCATGCAGCCACCGTCTATAGTAATGGAGCAACAAAAAAGATTAAAAGAAGCATTGGATAAAGATAGTAAGGGAACTATATCCCCAACGGACCTAGCAGAAGCATTAGGGGAAGGATTTTCCGCAAATTCCATTAGAAACGCAGCATTTGAAGGATTATTACCTTTTGGGTTCGGTCACAGGGAACATTTAAAAGCCCAACGGTATGTGGCCATACCAAAGATTACGGTTTGGAACTGGTTTACCAGAGGAAGTAACTAGGAGGAAGTAACTAGGAGGAAGTAAATGAAAATTGATTGTAGATTTACAGAGAATTATTTGAAGGAAGCGCAAAGGCAATCTTTAGCCCTGGGGTATACGGGGCACAGTAAGAAATATTTAGAAACGGCCATAAGTGAAGTCCAACAGTGGAGCGATGATCACCCACAGAAAACATACCTTGAAGATTTACTGGAAAAATATCCTAACTATATGCTAAACGAAAAAAATATCCCAGTAGGTTGCTTTAAAAGCTTTGGTTATGAAACAAAAAAATGCCCTAAAGATTGTTCAATATGCTGGAACCAAATAATGGAGGAAAGAAATGAGTAAAAAGCTATACATCGAATTTTTGGAAGAACGAGTGGGCGATTTAGGTGTGGCCATAGAGGTTTTACAGGTTGTAGCAAAAAATAAAAGGGAATCATTTCAAGAAAAAATCCTAAAAGCGAACGACGACTTCTTTAACCTGGGCGATTCATGCCGAGAGCAGATAAATAAATTGGCACATGACCAACTGGCAAGCTTAAAATCAGCCCAAATTTTTAATGAGAAGATAGAAGACCTTGAATGTTCATTTGATCACGAAATTGAAGAACTTGAAAAAACCATCTCGAATCTGGAAGTTTTGAACCATGAACTCATAGCAGAGAATAAGAAATTATTATACAAGGCGGCTAAAAAAAATGAGCAAAGATGAAGTTGAATTACGGCTTGCGTATCTGCATGGCAAGAAAGAAATCTTAGAAGTATTGACTAGAGGGAAACTATTCAAAACCCCATGGCACGGCGAGTTAAAGGCGACACAAAGCGAAATGCAATGCTTGGAAAAAGCATGGGACGTGTTCCAGTGACAGTAAGCGAATTAATTGAAAAGTTGGAGGCCTGTGATCCAGAGCAGGAAATTATGATTTTTGATGGGGCCCTTGGAGAAGAATTTGAGTTAGGGCAAGTTTATATCGATATGGATCCAGACGCGGTGTTGTTGGCATTCTTTAATTTTAAGGAGTGAAAAAATGACTAAATTAGAACATAACCCAATACTATATCAGTTATGGGACGGTGTAAATCTAAATGATTTTAGAGACGAAATAAAGAAGTTGTCGAGTGCCCCAACCAAAGATATGCAGATCAGCTTAATGGAGAAATTAATAGATGGTTTTCCACCCAAGCATGAAGACTATCAGGGGTTAAAAGCACAGGTCGAAAAGGCCGTGGCGGATTCGCAGAAAGGAAGGAGTTAATGGCTGAATACGAAAACAAAGATCGAAAATGTGAATGCTGGAAGTGCGAACTTTCCGGGAAATGTGCGTACAAGGATAAATTCCAACGGTTGCCGGATGAGTTGGGAAAATGCGCAAAGCTTCCAAAGAACAGCGGGAAGCTTAAATATTAAAAAATCCCCAGTCGTTAGAGCGACAAGGGGAAAACATAAAATACTTAACCAAATTATACCACAATTTGAAAGGATAAACAAATATATGGAACTAAGAACAGAAAACACCAAACAACCTGTCCTAATCACATACTCGACCGAAAAGGTCAAAGAGATGTTGGAATCCCGGTGTTTTGTCCGGAAGGAAAGTAAGATCGGGAGCAAGTGCATTACTTATCAACGTCCCGGGTGCCATGATATAAAAATCGTGGAGCGGTGGGGTGAAGGTCATATGTTTAAGGTAAATGGCTGGATGTTTCATAAAATAAAAGATGCACTCAAAAGATCGGTGGATCAAGCATGATTAAGATAAATAAACTCGAATTAGAAAATGTCAAGAGAATCAAAGCAGTAGTCATGGAACCGACCGCCAATGGATTAACGATTGTTGGTGGCCGAAATAATCAGGGTAAAACATCAGTCCTGGACTCCATAGCCTGGGCTTTAGGCGGAGAGAAATACAGTCCGTCAGAGCCACATCGAGATGGATCCGTGTTGCCACCATCATTAAAATTAACAATGTCAAATGGTCTGATCGTGGAACGCAAGGGTAAGAACAGCGCACTTAAAGTCACGGATCCAGGCGGTCAAAAAGGTGGGCAACAGCTGCTGAATGAGTTTGTGGAACAATTGGCCATCGACCTTCCAAAGTTCATCCAGAGCACATCTAAGGAAAAGGCAACCACATTACTCCAAATCATCGGAGTGGGGAAAGAGCTTCAGGTACTTGAATTAAAGGAAAATGAACTTTTTCAAGACCGGTTGATGATAGGTAGAATTGCAGATCAGAAAAAGAAGTATGCTGCTGAATTGGAGTTTCATACAGATGCACCGAAAGAGTTGGTATCAATATCAGATTTAATTAAAGAGCAGCAAGAAATTCTTGCAGTAAATGGTGAAAATCAAAGAAAACGTGAAAAATTAACACAAATTGAATCCAACATAAGCCAAGTACAGACGAGCATTGAATGGGTTCAAAAGGAGATAGAGGGCTTAAAGTCTAAACTTAAAAAATATAACGATGAATATGGTGTGCTTTTAGCTGATCTTGAAATTGCAAACAAGGATGCCTTAGATCTCCAAGATGAATCAACTGAACAGTTGGAAACAAGCATCGAAAACATTGAAGCGATTAACATCAAAGTTCGATCTAACCTAGATAAGGATAAGGCTGATGAAGATGCAAAAGAACATTTAACCCAGTACAACAATAAGACCGTCGCCATTGATGCGGTACGGCTGGAAAAGATCAATCTGCTTAAAGGTGTAACACTTCCTTTACCAGGACTATCGGTTGCTGATGGCGAACTGACCTATAACGGTAAAAAATGGGACAACATGAGTGGATCCGATCAGCTAAAAGTATCCACGGCTATTGTCCGGAAGCTTAACCCAGAATGCGGTTTTGTTCTCTTGGATAAACTGGAACAAATGGATTTAGACACCCTGACAGAATTTGGAACATGGTTGGAAGCAGAAGGCCTACAGGCCATAGCCACTCGAGTAAGCACCGGCGAGGAATGCAGTATCATAATCGAGGATGGTTATGTTGCAGGAGCCGATGCAGTAGCAGTAGAAGAACCTAAAAAAGAAACATGGAAAGCAGGTAGTTTTTAATATGAAAATAACAACAGGAAAAATAGAAGGCGCTCAGAAAATCGTGATTTATGGTCCAGAGGGAATTGGTAAAAGCTCATTCGCTGCTAAGTTCCCGAATCCGTTATTTATCGATACAGAGGGCAGCACGAAGCATATGGACGTAGCGAGAACTCCAAAGCCGAGTTCATGGACGATGTTAATGGAGCAGGTCAAATATGTTAAAGACAATAGCAACATATGTGGGTCGTTAATAATCGATACTAGTGATTGGGCAGAACAGATGTGCATCGCTGATATTTGTGCAAAGTATTCAAAAAAAGGCATTGAAGATTTTGGCTTTGGAAAAGGTTATGTCTACCTTATGGAAGAATTCGGAAAGCTTTTAAACCGTCTGGAAGAGGTAATTGATGTTGGAATTAACGTAGGCATTACAGCGCATGCTCAAATGCGTAAATTTGACCAACCCGCTGAAATGGGGTCCTACGATAGATGGGAATTGAAACTCCAGAAGAAGACAGCACCACTATTAAAGGAATGGGCGGATATGGTCCTCTTTGCCAATTACAAGACCTATGTGGTCAATGTAGATGGTCAAGGTACAAATAAAGGTAAGAATAAGCCACAAGGCGGTAAACGAGTAATGTACACCACTCACCACCTTTGTTGGGATGCAAAGAACCGCCATGACCTTCCAGAAGAACTGCCATTTGAATACAAACAAATTGCGCACTGCTTATTAAATAGTGCTGCAAAGGTAGAGCCAGCCAAAGAAGTTAAGAAAGAACCTGAAAAGAAAGCTCCTGAAGTAAAAGAAAAAACGACTTATTGGCACCATCAAGAATCTAATTCTGTTTTCGAACTTAAACCAGGACAAGATATGAGCCGTGATCCTGATTTCAATATGAGCTGTGAATTGACAAAACCTGAATACGACCAACTTAAAGCTGAGTATGAAACAGCTGCCAACGTGAAGGCTGTTGAAGCAGAAGGTTTCGAACAGATAAAAACCACCGATGATGATTTAGCCCAGGAACAAGTAAAGGTCAAAATTTCTCCGGACATCCCGAAAGCCCTGGCTGATCTTATGGCCACTAAAGAGGTAACGGAACTTGAGATTCAGGAAGTGGTTGCCAAAAAAGGATACTACCCGATTGATACACCGATTAAAAGCTATGATCCTGATTTTGTCAATGGGGTTTTAGTAGGAGCATGGACACAGGTTTTCACAGAAATTGATACAGCACGGGTACCATTCTAACAATAAAATTATAAGGAGAAATACATATGAGCACAAATGAAGGAAGAGCATTCGATTGGGAAGATGAAGTTGAACAGGACGGACCGGAGTTTATTACAGTACCGGAAGGCGATTATGATTTTGAAGTAGTGAAGTTTGAACGTGCACGCTATGCCGGAGGTAATAAACTTCCAGCATGTAACCAAGCAATCATTTACATAAAGGTTGAAACACCTGAAGGTCAAACTACCATTAAGCATAACTTATATTTACATACGATCACAGAGGGAATGATTTGCAGCTTTTTAACAGGTATTGGCCAACGAAAGCATGGCGAAAAGGTAGTTCCGAGATGGGGAGAAGTTATGGGATCAACCGGCCGTTGTAGAGTTGGAATCCATTCATATGAAAAAGATGGTGAAACACGAACCAATAATGAGATCAAGAAGTTTTATGAACCTGGTGAAAATACACCAAAGAACACAGGATTTACAGCCGGGAGTTTCTAAATGTTTGAGTTAAGGCCATATCAGCAAGAGGCAAAAGAAGCAATATTTTCTGAATGGGAGAAAGGCATCAACAAAACATTGTTGGTGCTCCCAACAGGAACTGGAAAGACCATTGTGTTCTCAAAAATAATTGAAGACTGTGTAAGGGAAGGTGAGCGGGTTTTAGTCCTGGCTCACCGCTGGGAACTATTGGAACAGGCAGCGGATAAGCTGGAAAAGACCACAGGATTAGGGTGCGTCACCGAAAAAGCAGAAGAAACCTGTATAGGTAGCTTTTTCAGGGTGGTCGTAGGTTCAGTCCAGACATTAGCAAGATTGAAACGATTAAAACAATTTTCCCCGGACTATTTCGACACCATTATCGTCGATGAAGCCCATCATTGCATCTCAGATAGTTACCAAAGGGTTCTCAAATATTTTGAGAACTCCAAGGTTTTAGGTGTTACAGCAACCCCCGATCGAGGTGATATGAAAAACCTCGGTCAATATTTCGAATCACTTTCCTATGAATATACACTCCCAAAGGCCATAAAAGATGGCTATCTCGTACCCATAAAAGCACAGACAATCCCTTTGAAATTAGACTTAACAGGAGTTGGACAACAAGCAGGCGACTTCAAGCTTAGCGACATCGGAACAGCCCTGGATCCATACCTATACCAGATCGCAGAAGAAATGGTGAAATGTTGCATGGACCGGAAAACAGTCGTATTTTTACCACTCATTAAGACCAGTCAAAAGTTCAGAGATATTCTTGAAAGTAAAGGGTTTTCAGCAGCAGAAGTCAACGGTGAAAGTAAGGATCGTGCCCAGGTACTTAAAGATTTTGATGAAGGTAAATACAATGTTTTATGTAATTCCATGTTGCTGACCGAGGGTTGGGATTGCCCATCCGTGGACTGCATAGTGGTCCTCAGACCGACGAAAGTACGGAGCCTATATTCACAGATGGTAGGGCGTGGAACTCGGCTCTGTGACGGTAAAGACTACTTATTATTACTGGATTTTCTATGGCACACCGAACGACATGAACTTTGTCACCCCGCTCATTTAATCAGTGGCAGTGAAGAAGTTGCTAAGAAAATGACTGAAAACATTGAAGTAGCTGGATGCGCCATGGACCTTGAGGATGCCGAAGTTAAAGCAACCTCGGATGTTGTAGCAGAACGTGAAGAAGCCCTGGCTAAGCAATTAAAAGAAATGAAGCATCGAAAGAGAAAACTCGTGGATCCACTGCAATTTGAAATGAGCATACAGTCCGAGGACCTGGCATCTTATGTTCCGGCGTTCGGTTGGGAAATGGGACCACCTTCAGAGAAGCAGATTTCAACCCTTGAAAAGTTGGGGATCATGCCGGATGCCATCGATAATGCTGGGAAAGCGACAAAGCTTCTCGATCGACTGGATAAGCGACGCACCGACGGTTTAACGACACCGAAGCAGATCAGGTTTCTGGAACAAAAAGGATTCAATCATGTGGGCGTATGGCAGTTTGAGAATGCAAAGCACTTAATTGACAGGATCGCAGGGAATGGCTGGCGGGTTCCGCATGATATAAATGTTGCAAGTTACAAAGGAGAGTAAGAAATTGTTAGAAAGTCAAAAAATGCCCTTTATGGGTGGTTATGTAGAATTATTTATTACTGAAACGCCAAAGTTCAATGGAGTAGATGGATGGAAAATAAGAATATTAGCAAGAATAAGATCGAGTGGATATAACGAAAAGTCCGAAGGTAAGAAAATCCTTATAGAAAAAGGGTTTACGACCAACGGACAAAAAGACAATGAGTTTTATAAATATATTGAGATTAAGATTTAGCTTTGTCTTCTTCAATATAAGTTGTGGCAAAATCAGCGTCCATATCTGCCGCAATAAATAGTGCGGCAGAACGAATAAAACGTTTCATATCATCAATATCTATTTGGGTATGCTTTTTAACAAAATGTGTTTCATCATTGCCAATCCAAGAAGCTAATTTAGCGAGGTTTTGAATTTTAGGAAAATCACTATAACGATTTTGAATTGTATTATTTAAAGTTTCCTTTTCAATTTTCTCCTTACATTCTGGATCTTTAAGTATGGCGTAGGCTTTGATTATAAATTCAAGTGATTTTCTAAACCCAATGCCTGAAATTTGATCTAATCCTATGCATTCTGCTTCTAAAGATTGGTCGTAAATAATTTTAAACTCCGGAAACTTTTCATTCACTTCTTCAGGTAGGTCGTTTTTAAGTAGAGGCTTAAATGAATAAGGAATTTTTTTACCGACATTTGAGATTTCTAAATAACTTGGATTTGCCTTTTCAAATGGAAAGGCTTGAACAGAAAACTTACCGCAATCTTCTCTTGGGCATTGAATGAAAATACCTACAATATTATATGTATTTTCAAATAACATTGCTGTTTGAGTGTGAATGACAATCGGTTGGCCTGGATGACCACAATGAGGGCAATATTCATCTAAATTAATATTTGACCAACTAAAGTAATCATTTGTGTCTGGGTAACGAAATTGAATTTTAGTTTGCAAAGATTTTTGCTCCAATCTATTTAATTTTAAGCATATTTTATCACAAATAAAGCCGAAGGGAGATTAATATATGGATAATCAAAATTTATTAGAGATATTAGAGCACATCGACCCAGGGACATTGGATTACACTGAATGGATGACCGTGGGAATGGCGCTTAAAGAGGAAGGATTCACCGCTTCAGACTGGAATGATTGGTCTGGGAAAGACGGCGGTCGGTTTAAAGCCGGGGAATGTTTCCGGAAGTGGGAAAGTTTTAAAGGAGCAGGTAAACCGGTCACCGCTGGGACAATTGTGCAAATGGCAAAGGACCATGGCTGGACACCCTCAAAGTCATATCACGAACTGGATTGGGACGACATTATAGGGGCCAAAGATGAACTGATCGTACTCGATAAGAATTGGGTCGAAGGCAAGGAAGTCAAAGAGCCAAATGAAACCGACTGGAAGCCAGTCGAGCAGCTGGTAAAGTATTTAGAAACACTCTTCGAAGCATCTGAGAATGTCGGGTATGTATGCGACAGTTGGGAAAAAGACGGTCGATTCATGCCAACGAAAGGCGCCTGTGACCGCAGCGCCGGGGAGCTCATTCAAGAATTAAATAAGTGCAAGGGAGACATTGGGGCAGTCCTGGGAGACTATAAAGAAGAAGTCGGGGCGTGGATCCGCTTCAACCCCCTGGATGGTAAGGGCGTAAAAAATGAAAATGTGACGGATTTCAAGTATGCATTGGTCGAATCTGATGTCATGGCCATAGATCAACAGAATGCCATCATCAGAGAATTGGAATTACCGGTGGCGTGCCTGGTGCATTCCGGAAAGAAAAGTCTTCATGCCATCGTTAAAATAGATGCTGCCAGTTATGATGAGTACCGAAAACGAGTTGATTATCTTTATACGGTATGCCAGAAAAACGGCCTCAAGGTAGACAGCCAGAACCGTAATCCTTCACGGCTGAGTCGAATGCCAGGGGTTATGCGTAATGGCCAGAAACAGTTTTTAATTGATACCAATATAGGAAAAGACTCCTGGAAGGAATGGCAGGAGTGGATTGAGTCCATAAATGATGATCTGCCGGAGCCTGAATCATTGGACGGGATCTGGGACAATCTTCCCGACCTGGCACCACCACTGATCCATAATGTTCTCAGGCAAGGGCATAAGATGATGATCGCCGGACCTTCTAAGGCCGGTAAGTCATTTGCCCTTATCGAGTTATGTTGTGCCATTGCTGAAGGTAAGAAGTGGCTTGATTGGGATTGTGCCCAGGGAAAGATCATGTACGTCAATTTAGAACTGGATCGGGCATCATGCCTGCATCGTTTCAAGGATGTTTACACCGCCATGGACTGGGAGCCAAAGAGCCTGGCTAATATTGATATTTGGAATTTAAGAGGGAAATCAGTACCAATGGATAAGCTGGCACCAAAACTCATCAGACGGGCAATTAAGAAGAATTACATTGCCATTGTCATAGATCCCATTTATAAGGTAATCACCGGTGATGAGAATTCAGCGGATCAAATGGCTAATTTCTGTAATCAATTTGACCGGGTATGTACCGAGCTGGGAGCAGCCGTCATTTACTGCCATCATCACAGTAAGGGTGGCCAGGGAGGTAAAAAGTCCATGGATAGGGCATCAGGTTCAGGGGTATTTGCCAGGGATCCGGACGTACTTATGGATCTCATTGAACTGGAATTAACTGATAAATTAATCCTTAATGAAGAGAATAAAGCAGCTTGTCTTGCGTGTGAAACTATCCTCAAAAATCATATTCCTGACTACAAAGATGAAGTGTCTCAAGATGATTTATGCAGCGAAAAAGCAATGCTTGAGATCTGTAATTCACTGTTAAATATGCCTCAAAACAAAGAACTTATGACTGCTATTGAAGCGGCTAAAAAGAATATTCAAGGCAGATCGGCATGGAGAATTGAGGGTACATTACGAGAGTTTCCGAAGTTCCCGCCAGTCAATTTGTGGTTCGATTATCCACGGCATGTTGTTGATAATGGGGCCCTGAAAGACGTCGGATTTGATGGTGATAAAGCACCATGGCAGAAGAATTTCCCTAACAAAAAGACCAATGAAGAACGCAAGGATGACCGAATGGATTCACTGGATACCGCCATTAAATGTTGTTCCTTTGACGGAAATGTGACAGTTACCATGCTTGCTGAGTACCTGGGAACGGTTGAAAAAACAGTCAGACGACGAATAAAAGAGCATCCAGGGTACGAAATAGTTCAAGGCGAAATTAGGGACAAAGTCGAAGAAAGTCCCTGATGTCTTTTAGGGACAGTTGGGACAATCACCGACTTTGTCCCTAAAAGTAAGAAAAGGGACAATCACGGGACAATTACCGACTTTGTCCCTTAGGGACAGGGACAGGGACAATGTATACTAAAGTATAGTAAATGTCCCTGTCCCAAACTTCATAGGGGGAACAGAGGAACAGGGTGCTTATGCTGCGCCCCTGTAACCCTCGGTCCCCTATCCCATGAAGACGCGAATTAAAAAATTAAAAAAATAAAAAAAAGAACTTTAACGAGGTAAAGCGAAATGAAATTAGTAAAAAAATATAGATGCACAAGAAAATGTCCGGAACTTGATTTTGATAATCATAATCATTGTTATACATGGTTCCCAGATCAGTGGTGTAATGCATTCGATTGTTGCCCCACTGGAAATACTCCACAATGGGAGCTTGTCAATGAAGACTGAATTCTTCATGCCAATGAAGCCGCCGACTATGACCCATCAGCAGAAAAGGGTGAGCGTGAAAAACAGTAAGCCAAACTTTTATGAGGATGATAAACTCAAGGCCGTCAGAGCAAATCTGGAAGCGCACCTGGCAAGGCATGTTCCGGAGGTAAAATATACCGGTGCTGTCAGACTGAAAACGAAATGGTGTTTTCCCATAACAGGTAAACATAAAGACGGGGAATGGAAAAAGACGAAACCCGACACGGATAACATGATCAAGATGTTTAAAGACGTCTGCACCGGGTTAGGGTACTGGACCGATGATGCACTGGTTACTTCAGACATTATCGAAAAGTTCTGGGCGGAGATCCCTGGGATATTTGTGAGTATCGAGGATTTGGAATAACTGCGTATAATAAGAATTATACGCATAAAGTAAAATAAAGGGGAAATTATGAAAATTTACATAGGTGGTTCAATCACCAATAATCCAAATTACAAAGAACAATTTCGGAGATGTCAAGAGCATCTTGAAAGCCAGGGACATATTGTTCTAAATCCTGCAATGCTTCCGCAGGGGATGAATCCGGGAGAGTATATGAAAATATGTTTTGCGATGATTGATGTTTCAGATGAAGCGCATTTTATGGATGGATGGGAATGGAGCGATGGAGCAAATTTAGAACATGATTATTGTGTGTATTGTGAGAAAACAATTAGATTGGGGAGTGGGTTTTAATGATTAAAATGAAAAAGTTTTTAGATGGAAAATTTACTGTGAACTGCAAAACAGAGGATGAAGCTGAACAATTATTAATGATGCTTGATAGAACTGGCTTTGATTGGAAAAGTGCGTCAGTGTTGTTGTATATAAAATTTTGGGGAAACCACAAGGAGAAAACTTGCTATGGCATGGAAATGAATGGGCATAAGTTGGTGTTTGGAGGAAAAGATTTTATGATAGAGGAAGAATCCAGAGTTGTTTCATTCTCAAAATTTATTAAGCCTAAGAAAACAAATATAGAGAAAGTGGCTAAGATGCTAGGGGTTGAGATTGGGGAAGAGTTTAATATTTGTATTAATAATATTGCTAGTTGTTATAACCCTTACTATATCGGGGAAAAAGGGCTAACAGTTGCAAAAAGAGACCTCAAGGCTCACGATGGAAAATTAGAAGCATTATTGTTGGGAAAACACACCATCCAAAAACTACCACCGAAACCATGGAAACCAAAAATGGGAGAGACTTATATATTTGTGGCTAGCGATGGTACAAAGATACCTAAAGTGTGGAAAAGCCAAATGGAGGATTATATGCTTTTTAATGATAAAAATTATTTTAAAGAATATAACGAAATTACCCCTGAAATCATCGAACGCATTTTGAAGGAAATGAAAGGAAAATATGAAACTATTTAAATGGCTGAAAAATAAATTGTTTGGGTGGCTGGGAATTTATAAACCTTTCAACCCAACGATTCACAGCGAAAAAGAATCGACGATTGAAAGCCGGCTAGATGCTGAGACGGTGAGGAAATTGAAGGAGATGGTGGGGGAATGACAAGCCAGGAGCGAAAGCAAAAAGTGAAAT
>JAENWK010000161.1 GCA_016650045.1 Eubacteriaceae bacterium
CAGGAAATCTTAATTTCCGAGGTACTGATGGTTTGGATGTTAATCCCAAGTTCAAAGAGGGCCTCAAAGAATTTAGAGGCAATCTCAGCATTGGCGACAATGCCTGTGCCAATCACTGAAAGTTTTGCCACTCCCTGGTCATACTCAACCTTTTGGGCATTCACCTCAAAGGCAAATTTTTGAGCAACGGTGACGGCTTCCTGAAGTTCCTCCACATCAATGGTAAATGAAATATCATTTACCGCTGTTCGGTTAACATTTTGGACAATCATATCCACATGGATATTGGATTTTGCCAAAGCACTGAATAAACGAAACGCAATCCCCGGTTGATCCGGTACTTCAAAAATCGAAATTTTAGCAATATTCTCATCAAGGGCTACCCCTCGAACTAATACTTTTTCCATAATAACATCCTCCTTAATAATGGTTCCTTCGTTATGATTATAGCTTGATCGTACCACCAGTGGCACTTTAAATTTTTCTGCCAGTTCAACCGAACGGGGGTGCAAAACCTTAGCACCGGTGCTGGCCATTTCTAAAACCTCTTCATAGGAGATTTCATCAATCTTTGATGCATCTTTTACGATCCGAGGGTCTGCGGTGTAAACCCCATCCACATCCGTATAGATTTCACAAAGTTCCGCTTCCAGAGCCGCTGCCAAAGCCACGGCTGAGGTATCAGATCCGCCCCGTCCCAATGTGGTAATATCCTTGTTTTCATTGACTCCCTGGAAACCAGCCACAATGATAATTTTGCCGGCAGCTAATTCCTTTTCCATTCGTTGGGTATTAATATCGTTAATCCGGGCTTTTTTATGAACATTGGAAGTGACAATGCCACACTGAGCTCCGGTAAGGCTCACCACATCATGTCCCATTGCCTGTATGGCCATGGCTAATAATGAAATGGACACCTGCTCTCCTGTTGCCAACAGCATATCCATCTCTCGACTGGGAGGGTGTTCATTAATCCGCTTGGCTAAACTGATCAAATCATCGGTGGTATCTCCCATGGCTGAAACCACCACAACGACCTTTTTTCCCTTTTCCTTTGTCTCTACAATCCGACGGGCGACCCGTTTAATTCTTTCTACATTGGCAACACTGCTGCCTCCATATTTTTGTACAATTAAGTCTTGCATTTACCTTCGTCACTCTTTCCTTATTCGTAGATTCGTGCATAAAAAAATTCAGGCACTGTTTCCCTTAATTTTTCTGCCATAGCATTAAACTCATTGGCGGCGATCACACTTGTTACCACATACACATGATTATCATTAACAATCACGGTTTTACGGGAAGCCACCGTTTCAAGTGCGGATAATACCTGGTCCAGAGATTCCTTATCGTTGAGGTTGGCTCGCAGATAATATTTCCCTTTAAAAATCCCGGTTCCCAGCTTATTGAGTTTTCGATTAAGACGCAGAGGTCTTGGAAGGTTCTGCTCGCCTACGATGTTAAGAATATAAAGAACATCGCCCACCACCGCATTGGCTGTGGCGTCCTTCCCTGCTCCTTTACCATAAAACTGAAGTTCCCCAATAATGTCCCCGGTAATGGAAATAATATTAAACTCACTGTTAACATTACTCATAATCGATGCGGCCTTAAACAATACCGGTTCCACCGTGGTGTAAACATCCCTTTTCCCATCAAGAATGGAATGGCCCAAAAATTTGACCACATAGCCCAAACTCTTGGTCATTTCAATATCCATTGCACCGATATCCGTAATGCCCCGCTTGTACACATCCTCATCACGAACGATCCCTTCGTAGGCCATGGATGACAGAATGGAAAGCTTACGCGAAACATCATAGCCCTCAACATCCGCTGTGGGATCAGCTTCTGCAAAACCAATGGACTGGGCCAATGCCAGGGTATCTTCAAAACCAGCCATT
This sequence comes from Eubacteriaceae bacterium, assembly GCA_016650045.1. Taxonomy (GTDB): domain Bacteria; phylum Bacillota; class Clostridia; order Eubacteriales; family Eubacteriaceae; genus Acetobacterium. The sequence goes on from JAENWK010000161.1 coordinate 1,905, forward strand.
TCTTCCGTCATTTTCGATAAAATGAAATTAGTGGTTCCATTAAGAATTCCTTTAATTTCAGTGACACGGTTAATGCGCATTTCTTCTTTTAAGGTTCCGATAATGGGAATACCGCCACCCACCGATGCTTCGTACCGAAGAACCACACCATTTTCTTTGGCCAATGCCTGTAACTCGGCAAAATACTCTGAAATAACCGCTTTGTTTGCGGTGACCACATGTTTTCCCGCCTTAAGGCAGGCTTTGATCATTTCATATTCAAAGTCCATTCCACCCATCAGGGCAATAACAATGCCAATGCTGTCATCTTCCAGGATTTCTTTAGGATCCGTGACGATAACCCCAACAGAATCCCCAAGATCCTTGGTGATATCCCGCTCTAAAATTTTGGTGATGGCTGGCCTTGATTTTTGGGTTGCCAAATCTGTAAAGTTACTTTCAAACTTTCCCTTATTTAAATTTATGAGTTCGTAGACCCCGGAACCAATAGTTCCAAAGCCTAAAAGTGCGATATTCAATAAAATCACCTCGTAGTTGTATTTATTTTAAAAACACTTGTGTTTTCATGGAAAACATTTTATCATAGAGTTATGGGATATTCAATACCCTGTTTGGAAGAAATTTTTCAAACCACACCAACCAAATTTGGAGGAAATTCATGAAAAAAAGTTATAACAGCACAAGATCCAAAGACATCACCGTTACTGCATCCGAAGGAATCCTAGGAGGATTAGCCCCCGATGGCGGACTTTTTGTCCCCAATTTTATTCATAACAATCCACTGGATAAAACAAAACTGATTGGAAAAAACTATGGGGAATTGGCCCAGGTCATATTTTCCGCATTTTTAACTGATTTTAGTGAAACCCAAATAAAAGATGCGATTCAAAGCGCTTATTATTCAGGTAATTTCGAATTTCAAGAACC
>JAENWK010000048.1 GCA_016650045.1 Eubacteriaceae bacterium
TAAAAAGCCTCTTCCCTTTTAAGCAATTTCTCCAATGGCTTTCCCCAATTGATCCAACTGTACCGGCAGACTCATGTCCACCACACCGTTTTTTGTCTCAATCATTATTTTATCATCCTCCTTCAGGATAATCACCTTGGCGTTTTTCGATATTTTTCTTATTTTTTCAGAAATTTCTTTATCAATGTGAATATCCAGGGTTTTTTGATATTCCGACAAATATATTTTCAGGTCTTCATCATTGTCAAGAATAATGTCTTCCAGCATTCCGGGAAGTAAATTTTCATCGCATTTAGCCTGTTGCTTCATAATTTTTTTGGCGATTTCAAAGGCAACCGACAGCATATCATCTTTCCGGTTTTCCAAGGCTGTCTGTCGCTCTTGCTTTAGGCATTCAATCAGTTCTTGAATCTCATTAAGGCCTTCCTGGGCCGCCTCGGCGCCCTCTTTCAACCCCTGGGAAAGACCACTTTCATGTCCCTGGGAAAGACCGCTTTCATGTCCCTGGGAAAAACCTTCATTATAGCCTTTTTCCTTTGAAATCAGTCTGATTTCCTTACCGCTTTTAACAGCGCTTTTCATGAGATCATTGGCTGATTTGATACCTTCAACCGTATGATCATAGGTAACTTTGGCGTTAGCCTCTTTTTGACTGTACTGAGACGAATTATTTTTCGATTTAATTTCAGAAAATTCAAATGGTTCAATACTTTCAGTAACCCATTTAGCCTTTACAATACTAGACAATAATTTCATCCTTTCCGCCCTTTGAGGTGATGATTTCTCCCTCATCTTCAAGCCTTCTGATTACAGCCACAATTTTTTGCTGGGCCTCTTCAACATCCCGTACTCTGACATTATGCAGAAATTCCATTTCATCTTTAACCGTTTCACCCATACGTTGGGACATATTTTCAAAAATGATGTCAGCAACTTCTTTATTTGAACCTTTAAGAGCAACAGCAATTTCTTTTGCATCAATTTCTTTGAGGAACCGTTGGATGGAGTCGGAATCCAAAATAACAATATCTTCAAATATAAACATGCGTTTTCGAATTTCTTCGGATAATTTTTGGTCAATTGTGCTTAATTCATCAAAGATATTTTTTTCAGTTCCCCGGTCAATCTTATTCATGACTTCCGCAATATAATTGATGCCGCCAACTTCCAATAAATCAAAGGACAAGACTGTTTGGAATTTCCGTTCAAGAATCGATTCGACCTGTCTGACGATTTCCGGTGAAGTTCTGTCCATTTTAGCAATGCGTTCCACCACATCCACCCGCATCTGTTTTGGCAATTCAGCAATAATCGATGAAGCCTGATCAGCTCTTGCATAGGATAGAATTAATGCAATGGTCTGGGGATGTTCGTTAACAATCATATTCAGAAGATTTTTATAATCGGCCTTTCGAACAAATTCGAAGGCCTTTGTTCGTAAAGTTTTTGTGACTCTTTCCAACAGAGCGTTTCCCTGTTGGATCCCATAAGCCTTTTCAAGAACTTCCTTGGCATAATTAACGCCACCTTCAATGTAGACCTTTTGGGCCACACATAACCCGTAAAATTCATCAATAACCTGATCGGCGATATCCGGTGAAATACTCCCCTGCTGGGTTATTTCATAGGTTAATTTTTCAACTTCATCTTCCGGTAAATATTTATATATACCAGCGGCAACGTTAACCCCAAGAGCAATGACAACTTGGGCTACTTTTTGCCTCGGTGTTAAACTACCTTCCATAATTATCGCCATCTTTAATTAAATTCATTTTAAAATTCCTTTTCATTTTTCAACCAGGATTTAAACAATTGAGCCACAATTTCCGGGTTTGCCTTAGCAAAGTCTTTGATGTTTTCAGTTTTTTCATCCTTAATCGTCTCAAGGGAAGTAATCTCATGCTGAGACATTTTCCCAAACAATTCATCCATTGCTCCCTGTTCATCCCCCGCTAATTCCGCATCCAATCCCAGTGGATCTTTATTCTTTTTGCCTCTGATCACAAGAATAATAATGAAAACCAGTACAATAAGAAGTAAAACTCCGCCACCAATTGCACCATACAGCAACAGTTGATTCATGTTAGTTGAAATTGCATTGGTTGTCCCAACGTTATCCTGGGTACTAAATTTAAAATTACGAATGGCAATACTTTCAGGAGCGACGCCTGCAGCAAAAGCAACCAGTTGAATTAAATTTTCCTGCTCTGTTGGGTTTAAAGTGACATCATCAAGGGCGATACCAATGGAAACAGATTCCACCACCGGGTCGGTTTTTTGCATCTGAGTTTTATCCTGACTGACTGAATAGGTTTTGCTATCGGTGGTATCAGTGACAGGATTGGTGCCTGTGGTGGTGCCTTCGGCATAGGTTGTAACTTGGGTGTTGCTGGTTGTACCGGCAACGCCGTTGGTGGTTCCGGTGGTGCCGTTGACACTCTGACTCGTTGACTCCTGATTGATAACCCCGTTGTTATTCCCGGCTGGTGACGGCGTATAAACCGTTGACTCTTTGGTTAATGCATCAGTATTAACCATTGCCGAAACAGAAATCTTATACTTCGAAGAATCATAGGGTCCATTGAGAACCTCGGCGACTTTTTTCTTGATATCATTTTCGATTTCTCTGGTGATTTTTATTTTGGAATTATTACCGCCTGAAGCGGCAGCGCTGTTGATTAAATCGTTGCCTTGACTATCCGAAAGGGCGATATTATCCTTGGAAAGTCCGGTAAACGATTTAGCCACTAAATTTCGGATTCCCAAAACCTGACTTTCCGTTAAGGTATTCCCCGGATTCATGCGAATGATAACCGAAGCCGTTGGCTTTTCAGTTTCCTGTAAATAAAAAACATTTTCAGTGGGAACCGAAATCGTGACAACCGCATCCTTAACCCCGTCCAGGGTTTCAATACTGGCGCCGATTCTTTCCTGCAATTGCATGTTTTCGTATTGCTTTCGTTCGTAATCGGTGGAAAGCATGCTGCTGTTGTCCTGGATCATATAGTAACTCAACCCATTCTTAGGATAGCCTGCGGTTGCCAAAGCCATTCGAATGGAGGATTCATCGGCCTTGGGAACCATGATATTATTTGATGAATCAAGCTTGACGCTGACATTCATTGTCTGGAGCTGCCCTAAAATTTCGGTATTTTCCGCTTCCGATAAATTATCAAAAAGAGGAACATAATTTTTGGTATTCATCAAAATCGTCAAGGCCAGAGCCCCAACGATTATAATAACGGCGCCCCCAATAAGCAATCCTTTGCTTTGCCTGGAGAGGCCCGCCCAAAATTGTTTAATGCTCCCCAAAAACCTTTTTATTTGTTCATTCATTTTTCACATTTATCCATCCATAATTTTTTATGTCATTAACCACAATCTAATTTTTAAAATAAAAATTGTGGAATTCCTCGAAATATTAATCAAAAACGATGCCATCGAGCAACATCCACAATATTTTAACTCCTAAAAGTTACTCAACCTCTTATAAATTTGTATTCATCACTTGTGAATAGGCATCCAATACTTTGTTTCTAAGCTGAACCATGGTTTGAAGAGCAACATCTGCCTTAGCCGCATTAATCATCATGGTATGGGTGTCATCCATATTCCCAATGGATAAATTGTAAGCATCCACCTTGGTCGCAGCCTCTGTTGACTCAACGTTATTGATAACACTTTCAACCATGTCTTTAAATCCAGCGCCTGATTCTGTTCCTGAAACAGGGGTGATATTCTCAAGACTTTTACCAACAGAACCGATACCGGTTTGTCCAATAATTGAATTCATAGGAACTATAAACATATTTTAATTTCTCCCTTATTATCTGCCTATTTCCAATGCCTTTAAAACAATGGACTTAGTGGCGTTAAGTGCTGTTACATTTGCTTCATAGGCACGACTTGCGCCCATCGCATCAATCATTTCCTGGGCCGTATTCACATTGGGATACATGACATAACCTTCCGCATTGGCATCGGGATGGCTGGGATCGTAGACCGGTGTCAGATCTGATGGATCATCCATAACTTTTTCGACCTGGACTCCTGCCATAGTTACCTTGGTCGCAGAATTAAGGGCATCCTGAAAAGTTCCGGTGTTAACACTGCCCAACACGACCATTTTTCGGCGATAAGGAGTGCCATTTTCTGTTTTCGTAACCTGTGCATTGGCTATGTTCTGAGAAATAACATCCAATCGGTATTTTTGGGCGGTTAAAGCCGAGCCTGAAATATTAAAAGAACTTAAAAAACTCATTTCACTTATTTCCCTTCTCTGATCGCATATTTTAATCTGGAATAGGTATCGGATAATCCTCTGACTAAATAATTATATTCCAAGACTGTTTTTGACATCTCAACATTCTCAGCATCCAAATCAACATTATTTCCATCTGCCCGGCTAGTTGTTGTATCAACCGTATCAACGCTGATATCAGAGTCGCTGATTGACTTATAATTCTGAAGCGCTCCATTGGCGGCGGTGGAATTTTTCTGAATTTTACTCACCTCGGATTTCAAGGCATCCTCAAACGAAACCTTTAGGGTTTTATACCCGGGGGTTTCCGCATTGGCAATGTTATTGCTAATTGCCTTCTGCCTTTGCCAGGTACCATCCAGTGCTTTCTGGTATAAAGCCGTGGTTATTGAATCGCCTATCATTTTGACTTCCTTTCAACTATAAAAGAATTTTTTATTCACAAATAAACAGATTTCAGGGTGAAACACAAGACCAAAGCGGCCTGAAAATTAACTGTAATCGGCATAAAATTAAGGGTTATTAAAAATACAACCCATCAATGATTCACTATTTAAACATGGTAAGGTTAAAAATAAATTCTACCCACAGTATTGTACCATAAATAAACACTTATTTCAATCTCATACCCTGATTATTATATTTTAAGCAACGCAAAAAAGCAACACTCTTTTCAGTTGCTAGTTTTCGATCTTATTATAATTTAAAATCAACTTACCTTTATTAAATAAAGCTCATTTTTTAGAATCAAAATATTTGCCATTATAAGTCATCGATTGGAACCCATAATCCAGAGCTCGTTGACTCTTCTGATTGATCTTCAATTCTTCCATAATTTTATCTTTTTCTTGCTGAATCATTTTTACTCCATCCTGATCAATGTCTAAAACAAGCCTGATCAATTGATCAATTTGATTCTTTTGATCCTGAGAGCAGCCTCGTTCAATGGCCTCTTTATCAAAACTTGATTCAAGAATTTGAAGCTTTTGAATTAATTGATCCCGTTCGCTTAAAATCACATTCAATGATTCCCATGCCTCCAGGCTGCTTAAAAGCTCTTCGCTTTTGGAAACATATTCTTGCAAAATCCGGATTTTTTCTGGGTAATATTCATTCACAATACCAGACATTTTCTAAAGACCTTTCAGTTTTGAAGCATTTGTTAATTTATCGGCTTCTTTAAAAGAATCTTTTAAGTCATTGATTAAGACCCAAAGTTCTCTCATTAATACAACGTCCTGTTTAGCATTGGCTTCTCCCAATTTTTCAAAGATAAACCCATAGATGTCATTTAATTCAATTGAAATGGGATATTGCATATCCAAAGAAAGATTAAGTGACGAAATAACCTTTTGAGCTTTAGCAATACAATTATAGGCTTTTGCGGAATCTTGTTTTTCTGTCAAAAAAATACCCATTTTAACCTGTTTTGATGCTTCCTCGAAAAGTCTGACGACCACTTCGCCTTTGGTTAAAATTTCCAGGGCTTGCCGTTTTGATGTCTGATAAGCATTTGCATATTGCATACTTCTTTACCCCCTTTCTATTAATTATCAGCCGGCTGAAAATGAAGTCAGCATGGCACTTTGTGCATTTAACCTTGAAAGTGCTGTTTCCATTGCGGTAAATTGTGCCCATAAACGTGTTTCTTCGGCTTTTAATCGGGTTTCCAGCTTTGTTTTAGCCTTATTCTCAAAATCTATATTTTTTGTTATATTATTCTCTGTATTTGACATGGTTGACTCGTATCCCGCCATTTCAATTAAGAACCCGCGGTGGCCCTGTCCTCCTGTGGTTTTCGTAGCTTCAGTGATAATATTATTGAGGCTGCTGGCTAAACCTGTTCCTTCTGTGGTGAAAAGTTCTTTGATGGCGGAACCTTTCGTTTCCAGAGCAGCTTTCAGTTTAGTTTCATCAACTACCAATTTGCCGTTTTCATTATAACCGGCTGAAGTAATACCTAAATCATAGAGACTGATGCCGCCTTTGACTGCGGACCCATACATCATTGTCTGCATTTTGGAAGCAATACCTCTTAGCAGATTATCCCCACTCAGAAGACCTACTTTTGCCTTCGTTTCCCAGGTTTCAATTTGCTTTTCAGACATGGTTTCTCTTTGTGTATCTGTCAGAGGTTTATAGGCAGAATCTGCATCCTCTTTAACCAAACCATTCACAAGGTCGATCATGGCATTATAGTCGGCAACAAAGCTTTTAATGGGTTCCAGTAAAGCTGAAGCATTCTGTTTCATTGAAATGGATATCGGTGCAGCGGTTGTTTCCAAAAGCGAAATTTTAACTCCATCAACTTCGATATCGTTGGAGCTTCTGGTAATTTCAACATTATTCACGATTAATTTTGCATTTTGACCTTGAGGAATTGTCTCACCGGTTCCTAATGTTAAACCCATGGAAACCAGTAGATTACCTTGTTCTTCAGAAAAAACAATATTTTCACCTGCACCGCTGTTTTTAGCAGTCATGGTGAACTTATCCGAAATCGAAGAATAGCTCATGTTTACGCCGGCGTCGCTTGAATTAATTTTACTCATAACGGTGGACAACGCATCTGTTTTATTGAACTCGAATTTAACACCGTTAATCGTTGTTTTAAATAGATCGACTCCCGATTCAAGAGATGTGGCAAAAGCTAAATCTCCGAGGCTTTTGCTGGTGTCTAATTTATTGGATTGACCATCTTTTATGCCCAGAAATCCTAGGGTTGTGGTATCTCCGTTCAAAGCGTTGACCGTGAGTTGAGATCCTGAAGCCGTAAAGCCTAACTGATCTGCAGTAACCGTTAACTGAACTGCATTTGCCCCAAAGGCTGTATCAACTGCTGTTTGAAAAGCACTTTGCAATCCTCCACTGGATAAATTGGCCCGGGCACTTGTCATAAATGCTGTATCGAAAGTCACTGTTTTAACCTTGCCATCTAGCGTTAGTTTTATTGATTTTCCTTCAATTTTATCAAGTAAAGCTGTGACATCGGTTGCTGTCATTATTCCCGGCGTAACACTTTCCATTTTTCCAGTCATAAGATTGGTTACTGGGACTTTACTTTGAAAAACCTGGTTAGTAGCCAATTGAGTGATGGCACCAATAGTGATGGCTCCTTCATTTCCTGACGAAGCGGAAGTCACAGCAATTTTTGTTGATGGACTGGTGGCCTGTACGGTATTATAAAAAGATGTGCTTCTCATATTCGTCTTTGCAAGAACATCCAAATATTTACTTTGAAATTCATTTAAAGCCTTTGAAACAGTTCGATAAGCGGTTTGTTTCCACTCCAGGCCTTGAACTTTTTGCCCTTGTTGTGATATTTTTGTACGCGTCCCAAGGGTTAAACCTTGTACGAGTTCATCCGTATTCATTCCGGATACCAGACCGCCGATGCCTGTTTTAGCCGTAAGAAGATTTGTTGTTGAATTACTGACTGCTGTTACCATTTTGTATCCCTCCAAACAATGATTTCTTAATTACAATATCGTCCTGGTTTTGAAATACTTTAGGCTTCTTTTTGATAAACTGAGGGTTTAACATATTTAAAGGGGTGATCACAGGACGATAAGGACTCGCTTTGTCCGATAAAAAAATATCCTCCCGGCAGTAAAGCATCATAAAATTTTTGAACAATGTCATTTTTTGTGGGCAAATCAAAATAGATCATAACATTTCGACAAAATATGGCATGGAAAGGTTTTTTAAACTGAAACTTCGATAGCAAATTAAAATTCCGATAAGCAACGCCTTTTCTCAGAAAATCAGAAATAATCCAATTCTCGTCATCATGAGGCGCAAAATACTTTTTCTTCCATTCATCAGGAATTTTCAATAACTCTTCATTGGAATATATCCCCGCTTTTGCGGTTAATAAAACTTTATCAGAAATATCCGATGCTAAAATAGTACTATCCCAGGTTTTATGTTTATTTGTTAGATAATCCCGGGTGATCATCGCCAGGGTGTAGGGCTCCTGCCCCGAAGAACACCCTGCGCTCCAAACCCGTAAATCACTTGATTTTAAAGTATTATCCACCCATGGCAGCAAGGTTTTTTTATAGTATTCAAAGTGATCGTTTTCCCGTAAAAAATAGGTATGATTGGTGGTGAGCTTATTGATTAATACGACCATTTCATTATTTTTTTTATCCGCTTTGGCATATTCAAAATAATCCATATAGTTATCATAATTCAACTGAAAAACATGGTTACTTAAACGACCTTCGATTAAATGTCTTTTTTTTCTTAAATCCACCCCATAATTCAGCTGGATGTAAGACGTGATGGCCTTGAATTCATCATCCTTTAACTTAATCATGTACCATTCCTCCTTTTATGAAATTAGTATTGATTCAAAATGTTCGGAATATCAATGATCAGGCTGATGCTGCCATTTCCTAAAATAGTACAACCGGCGATGCCTGAAACCTTGATAGCTTGTTGGTTTAAATATTTAGGAATGGGTTTCACCACAATCTGATGTTTCATAATCAATTCATCCATGAAAAGACAGGCAAGATTATCTCCGGAATCCACAAGCATAAAAATACCCTCTTCAATATCGAAGGCTCCTTCTTTTACATGAAATATTTCATGCAAGCGAATCACAGGATAGCACACGCCTCGAATTAAAACCATTTCATTTTTGTCAGGATCCGTAATTAACTGTTCGGATGTTATTTTAAAGGATTCGCGAATATTGCTGATGGGAATTTCACAAATATTTTCACCCACCTTAACCTGCATTCCCGAAATAATGGATAAGGTTAAGGGAATCTTCAAGAATATGTTGGTTCCCGTACCTTTTTCACTTTCAATGGTTACCGAGCCCCCGACTTTTTCAATATTCTTTTTGACCACATCCATACCGACGCCTCTTCCGGAAAATTCCGTCACCGTTTCTTTGGTGGAAAATCCCGGAGCCATCAGGAAACCCAATATTTCTTTTTCAGAATAGTCTTCTTCCGGTTTAATCAACATCTTTTTCTCTTTTGCCTTTTCCATAATCTTTTGAGTATCAAGTCCCTTGCCGTCATCACTCACCGAAATAACAATATCCCCGCCTCTGTTTTGGGCCGACAAGATGATTTTTCCAACAGGATCTTTACCCGACATTGCCCGTTCTTCTTTAGTCTCCAAACCGTGATCCAAAGAATTCCGAACCAAATGCATTAGCGGATCTGAAATGCCATCAATAATGGTTTTATCCACTTCGGTACTTTCACCCATGGTAATAAATTCAACTTCCTTGGAAAGCTTTTTACCAATATCTCTGACCACGCGATGCATCTTTTTAAAGGTTCCAGAAATAGGAACCATACGAATGGACATGACAATATCCTGTAGCTCATCCGTTAATTTTCGAAGCTGTACTGACGATTTGGTAAAGATTTCCTCTTCTTTTCCCTGAAGATCCACACTTCCGAAAACCATGGATTCGGTGATAACAATCTCGCCAATTAAATCCATAAGAGTATCTAATTTATTTAAATCCACATTAATAAGATTTTGACTGTTATTATTTTGTTTAGCTTGTGAATTAGAGCCCAATTTTGTGGATATTTCCGCTTTGTTCTCAGTAGGCACTGCTATTTCAACTTTTTTGATGACCACTTCTGTTTGAGGAAACGCATCGATAAAACGCACACTTTCAACAGACAAAACACTTTGAGCCGCAACCTCAATTTCATTTTGATCAAATGTTGATTTAAACTCACAAAAGAAACCATCTTTTGAAATAATGCCTGCTGCACTGGGGTTATTGTTAAGTTCTTCCGGGATACTTTTTAAAACTTTTCCCATGGACTCAAGCTTATTCACCAGCATAAACGCTCTGATGTTTTCCATTTGGCTATCCGCAGCAAAGCGCGCATGCAGAAAATAAAGGGTCCCTTCTTCAGCGAAGAACTCTCCCTCTTCTGACAAAGAAGTCTCTTCTTTCTTTTGGGACTCGGGTTTTTCCTGTGATACAACACCTTTTAAACGATTTAACAAAGCTGCAATTTCCTCTTCCAGCTCAACGTTTCTTTCGGAAAGCGGTTGATTAACCTGGATTTTGTCGACCTCGCCCTTTAAAAAAGCCGAAACTTTTAAGACCAGGTCAAGGAGATCCCCAAAGTTCTCTTTTTCAATCCCGTCTTCTCGAATAATGAAAAATAAATCTTCCAATTTATGAGCGGCATGGGTCACAACATCAAATTCCATCATCGCCGATGATCCCTTGATGGTGTGCATAATCCGAAAAATTTCATTGATATCTTCGGTTGTCAAATCGGCATTTTCCTCGGATTGAAGTAAAATTTCATCCAATTGATCGAGGAGTGTCTCGGATTCAAAAAGATACATTTCTAAAATTGAATCGTTTCCTGAATCATAATTGCTCATAATAACCATCCTTTATATTGTCTAATATTTTTATTTCACTTAAAATTTTACTCTTGATTATTATATCGACAGAATAAGAAGAAAAATGAGCTCATAAATAAAATAGTTATTAATAAATTTAGTTGTCCCGCAACGATTCAAAAGATTGCTTATCTAAGACCTTTAAAGTATAATCATACATAGCAAACAATAAGCCTAAACAGCACTTGAAATAGAAGGGAGATTCCCCCATTGGCCGATATAAAAATCACCTCCTCGATTCCACCAGCTAAGCCCCTTAACATTCCGAACCCTCAAACAGCCATCGATGCTATTTTTGATACGAACAATCCTGACATGGCGGTTAAAACACCCCCTAAATCTGATACTGCCAATGAAGAAAGTTTTAAAGAAACTCTTTTTCAAAATTTAAATAAAGAAATTTTAAAACCTTTAATGAACAGTACCAAAGCCGAAGCCGATATTCTACGACGGCTGGTTCTTATTTCAGAGCTATTTACCAGCTCCCCCGGTGCCATTTCCAAAAAATTTATGGATCAGATCTTTTTAAGCTCCCAGGATTTTTTAAGTGAACTGTTAACTCGGGATAAAACCGAAACCATTTTTAAAGGCGCTCTCTTTGATAGTCTCCGAACTTTAGCAAAGCTTGAGGGTTATCCACAATTAAAAGAAGCCATTGTCTCCATTCTCAGACATTATGATGCCTATGTGAATCGCGGCCAGACCTTAAAAGCCATTCTGACAGAAATCACCCGCTTATCAACCACCTTACCACCCAATGAAAAAGCTGTTCTTGAACAGCAGGTTGCTAAATTACAATCGGCTGTGGCTGGTGACCACCCGGATCAAAAATCAGTTCAGACCATACTGAAAAGTGAAACCATTCCCTTACTCGGACAAATACTCAGAAACCACGCCTTCAGTGAAAAACCCTATCACTCGGTGCTTACCATTATCAATAATATTGTCCGTTACGATAAAGGCGATGCTGAGCATTTAGAAGCAGCGATTCTTCGTTTTAGCCAGGCTCTAAAGCCTCTTTCCAATTTAACTGATAAGGAAATTGTGGATATGAAGAATCTTCTGTTTTTTCACGCAGAAGAAGCTGAGAATCTCTCGGATCGCATGAGCATTTTATCCAAAGATGGCAAAGTTGGGGATAAAGTAGACTTATCTGCCCTTCTTCTTAGGGCTTTGGATGATGCCAGCCCTACAAAGGTTAGGAATACCGCCTTTACTTTACTGGAAACAATGGTCCGTAACGAAAGTCCGATTTTCCCCATTATGCATTTTTTAATTCCGCTGGGCTATTTAGGCACAAATTCCTATGGCGAATTTTTTATTGATAAGGATCCTTTCGAAAAGAAAGGGTCCTCAGACAAGGCCACGGATATCTTTTTCACCATACAGTCCGACCGCTATGGTGATTTTGAAGTCGAACTTTTAATCAGAGATCAAACCATCGATCTGGAAATAAAATGTCCGGTTCCCTTAATCGAACCCTTAAAAAACTCTAAAAATCAACTGAGA
>JAENWK010000011.1 GCA_016650045.1 Eubacteriaceae bacterium
CTTTTGAACGATACGTAAATAAACAGTCCCATCGAAGTGATCTGCCTGGCATCATCTTCTGATGATTGCTTTGATCCCGTGAAACCGTTTTACTGCTTCTTAATGCACTCTCTTTTATGAGTGCTTATGTTTTATCTTTTTAATGGTTGTATTCATCAGTGGGCAAAATAATCTAATCGATCCTTAATATAGTTTTTTGATTGCAGACCCACTATGCTCTCAACAACTTTGCCATTTTTAAAGATTTTCATATTCGGTACACTCATAACTTTAAATTCTTTGGCTAAAGCCTGGTTCTGATCAATATCAATCTTATAAACCTGAGCTTTATCTTTAATGGCTTCGGAAACTTCTGTTAATACAGGTGCCAGTGCTTTACAAGGCACACACCATGTTGCGAAAAAATCCACCAATACAACACCCGTACTCTTTAATACAAGTTCACGAAATTCGCCTTCATCAATTATTTTCACCATAGTATTTTCTCCTTTTTTTATTTCTATCTGCTTTTCGCAAATTCGTTGACTAATTGTCCAAGATCTTTCAATGCTTCCAATGATTTTTCATTTTCCATGGTTCCCACTTCATCGGTATGAGAAAACTGAACAAAACCAATTTCATGACAATTGAGAGACTTTTTATACCATTCCAGGGTATTATCGATGGCCTGGAACTGACGCGGATAATGGGGTGCGCCTCCAACAGCAATCACTGCGATTTCCTTTTGTTTTATTATTGAACGATCCTTAAGATTATAAAGCATTTGGGTACGATCAATAATAGCTTTAATCTTTGATGGGAATGCACTGAAATACACTGGACTTGCTATCACCAGTAAATCACAGGTTTCAAATTTCTGATAAATGTCTGTCATATCATCATCTTTAGTGATACATTCCCCTTGATGCGGTATGCAATAATCACAAGCTTTGCATGGCTCCACTCGTATTTTATTAACGTTATAGATATGAACATCCTGAGACCCCTGGATTTGGTTTAAAAAAAAGTCCAAAGCTTTTTGTGTATTGTGTCCATTGCGATGACTTCCCATAATAGCAACAATTTCCATAGTGAATATCCTTTCCTGTTTAGTTAGTACTGATATTATACCCGAATTAATGGAAATAAAACAGGCCTATTACTTTTCCATACCAGAATTAACCAATCTCTTTTAATGGATTTTTAAATACAAAAAAAGAAAAAACCGAGGCCGTGTGAAAAGCACTCGATTTTTTCTTAAAACTTTGAAAGAGGGTAACTTGTTATGCCTAAATAATACCCTAATATTCTTAAGTCCCGCTTAAGCTATTTTATTTCGACCTGTTTTTTTAACAAATCATAAAATTTTCCTGAACATTGGACTTTTATACAACAAATTTTTCCTTGTCTTTCAAAATAAAGGGCATATTTTCTCTTCCCTTCAATTTTTCCTAATGTTAAATTTTTTGTTGTTCCCTTAACTCTTTTAGCCTCTCCCAATGGCAGGAGGTCTTTCACCTCGGTCATTGCAATATTAGCCACTTCTTTTTTCCAAAAAAAGATTTTTCGAACAATTTTTAATCGGTCATGGGTTAATGTCATTTCAAACATCATGGTAATGAATCGCAATGACCATAAAAAAGCAATAAACATCACTGTCAAAGAGACAAGGCCAATGCCTGTTTTAATTTGATAATTACTTAATGTGTTAATCCATTGATTATATAAAAAAGTATATCCAATGATAACAGCAAAAAGAATGACCATTGTTGGTAAGCTGATCTGTTTACTTTCCAGGGTTTCCCGTGCTTTAACTGCCATAATGCCTCCAGAATCTTAAGATTGACTTTCATTATACCCTATTTTCACCATAAAAAAAAGAGCCTCAGCTCTTTTTTCAAGATCATTGTTTTAAAGGGTTTTAGTCTACTGGAGAAAAGTCTTCTTTAGAAACGCCACATTCCGGACAAACCCAATCTTCAGGGATATCTTTAAACGCAGTTCCTGGTGCTACGCCATTATCTGGATCTCCAACGGCTGGATCATACACATAACCACAAACATCACATTCATATTTTTGCATTTTCTTCCTCCTCATATAATTATAAAAAAATATCACATTTTTTTATTTTACACTTCAGCTACTACTTACCCGACTTTTTCACATTTTATCACATTTAAGTAAATTTAAATAAATTCGTTCTTGGTTAATGTCAAAGACACCTCATAGTTTAATCTAAAAGGTGTCTTTTTTTGTAATTGAAGCTAATTACTCAGCAGCAATTGCTTCTACTGGACATTCATCTGCACATGTACCACAGTCAGTACATTTTGCTGGATCAATAACATAGATATCGCCTTCAGAAATTGCTTCTGCTGGACATACGTCCGCACAAGATCCGCAAGCTATACATTCGTCTGAAATTTTATAAGCCATTGAAAAACCCTCCTTTTAACATTAATAACATTCTTATTATATACTTTTTTATCCTGAAATCAAGATGATTATTTGTCTTTTTTAACTTTTTCAAACTTTTTCACTTCAAGTTCCTCTAACTTGTACTTCATAACCTCAGTTTCATCTTTGTTTATCTGTATTTTAACAAATACCGTTTCCTCAAGAATACTGAGCTTGAAGACCTCGCCCTCGCCATCGGCGGTAATAACTCGCTGTCCAACTTTTGGTAGTTTTTTAGAAACTTCTTCATAAAATTCCTGTTCATAGGTCAGACAACATAAGAGCCGACCGCAAATTCCTGAAATCTTTGTAGAATTTAAGGAAAGGTTTTGTTCCTTTGCCATTTTAATGGAAACCGGTGTAAACTCACCTAACCATTGGGCGCAACAAGTGGTTCGGCCGCAAACCCCAAGACTCTTAAAAAGTTTTGCTTCATCCCGAACGCCGATTTGTCTTAACTCAATACGCACTTTGAAAATTGATGCTAAGTCCTTTACCAACTCTCGAAAGTCTACCCGTCCTTCAGCAGTAAAATAAAAAATTGCTTTTTTATGATCAAAGGTATACTCCACATCAATCAACTTCATTTCAAGCTTATGCTTCTGCGCTTTTGCAATGAAAAGTTCCTTTGCTTCAAATTCTCGTGATTTAAGCTTTTCAAAATCTTTTGTATCTTTCTCGGTTGCCTTCCGAATCACAGGCTTTACCGGAGCCACAATCTCTTCTTCCCCGACTTCCCGGGCTTCCAGAGCAATCTCTCCATACTCAATTCCTCTGACGGTTTCAACGATCACTGGATCAAATTGTTTTAATTCAAATTCCATAGGATCGAAGTAATATATTTTTCCAACTTTTTTAAATCGTACCCCGACGACTGATTTTCCCATTAGTTATATCCTTTCTGAGTTTTCATAATTTTAATAAATGTCTTTTCCCATTGTAGCCTTAAATTAACATTATATTGTAAAGTCGCCATCATATCAAACAAAGTTTTCAAGATAGCCTGATTTTTTTCATAACTCAGTAATTTTAAGTAGGCGACATGGGCTTGATCTGGTATTTCTCCTCCGGGCAATTCCAGACCTTGGAGAAGGAGTCCAACCTCATAAAACCACTGAATAAAAAATCCCAGGATTTCTTCACTCATGGCTTTATCCTTTGACAGGTTTTCCGCTAAAGAAAACACCTTAAGCTCATCCCCTTTTAACAGACTGTATAAATCTCTCAGATAATGTTTTCTTTCAACTTGAATCTCACTGTTCTCCAGAAGATAAATTCCCATTCCAGGAGAACCGCCGGATTGGTGCAGCACCTCTTCAATGGCTTCTTTATCATAGTCCGTTTCTTCTTTAAGAATTTCAGCCACCAGATCATTATCCAGAGGATGAAAATAATAGCTCTGGCAGCGGGAACGAATGGTGTTTAAAATGGTTTGAGGATGACTGGTTAATAAAACAAAGAGATTGTAGCTTAAAGGTTCTTCAAGAGATTTGAGTAAGCTATTTTGGGCTTCCGGTGTCAGTCGATCGGCACCATCAATGATAATCATCCGCTGATTTCCAGTATAGGGTTTAATCGACAATCCACTGACCATTTCCCGAACCTGAATAATTTTAATGGTTGTTTCCCCTTGTTTAGGAGTAATCACCTGAACATCCGGATGATTTCCATGGTCAATTTGACTGCAAACTGAACAGTGGCCACAAGGTCTATTCTCAGCACTCATGCAAAGCAGTGATTTGGCAAACTCCAAAGCGGTTTTCTTTTTCCCGACACCATCAATGCCTGAAAAAAGGTAGGCATGGCTTACCCCACCGGTGAGGATTTCTTTTTTTAGGTGTTCTGTAATGGTTTGATGTCCGTGAATTTTATCAAGCATCCTTTTTCCCTTCCATTAAATCCCCTGATTAATGGGATTTTTTTGGTTTGTCTTCTTCTTCCATCCATAATTCTTCATCCAGTTCAGCGCTGAATTCTTCGTAATCAATGAGCCTCGTGGCCTCATCGTAATCGCTTTCTTTGACAAAGACTTCAATATGGGCAGGAGTAAAGCTTCCCATGAAAATACTGCGAATGGGACCGCCAAAGCCTTTTTCCCGGGTAATCACGGGAATGCCATTGGCACTTAAATAATTCTTTAACAGGATCATATCGATATCTGAATAGGCCATTGTTAAATAAGTAAATTGATCTTCAAGCATTTGTTTTACGCTCCTTAATATTTATTTCGTTCCAAATTTCTTCGTGTATATTGTCAATGCTTCTGAGTTCACCCTGCTTAATGCAGCGGATCTCTGTCCAGTCATATTCTTCAACTAATGCCAAAGCGCTTTCATAGGAATCTCTTAAATGCTCCGAGCTTTTTTCATGAATGTCTTTTCCGGCTTTTCCGGTGATTTTATTATCCCGATTTCTCATGAGTTTTTCATTGATTTCAGGTGGAATGTTGAGAAAAAAAACACGATCCGGTATGGGCAAACCAAAAATATTAAATTCATAATCCCACAACCAAGCCAAGAATTCCTCGCGTTCAACCGAATCCTTTATTTTTCCTGCCTGATGAACCATATTCGCAGTGGTATATCGATCGGCTAAAACAATCCCACCATCCATTAAAAATTTCTCATAATCTTCTTTATATGAAGCATATCGATCAGCGGTATAAAAGGTGGATGCAATATAAGGGCTTACGTCCCCGGGATCCTCTCCAAAAGCACCACTGAGATATAATTTTACCATAGCCGAGGACGCCTTGTCATATCGGGGATAAGAAATCAGCATGACTTTTTGTCCATTCTCAATCAACCGCTTGTAAAGGAGTTCGGTTTGGGTTTGTTTTCCACTGCCATCAACTCCTTCGATGACAATGAGCTTTCCTTTAGGCTTCATGCAGATCTCCCTTTTCTTTAAATAATAATAATTCCCGCTTTTGATTAATGCCAACAATGCTAATCCCATGATCCATAAGGTGGTTTAAACCGGCAATCATTTCTTGGTCGATTCGGCTCCCCGGAAGAAGAACCGGAATTCCCGGTGGATAAGGAATAATAAAATCCCCTGCTAACCGCTCATTGGCTTCGGCCAAAGGACATTTTTCCTTATGCCTATAAAGCCCCTGCCATAAAGGAACTTCTGTTTTTACTGCTCCGGCAAACAAAAATTCTTGTGGTAAATCAGAACCTGGTCTAAGCGTTTCACCTTGTAATTCACCATGGATTATCTTTTCATTAAGATCTTTAATGGCCTTAGTTAAGGCCTTCAAAGCCTCTTGGGTTGTTCCAATGCCTGTCATGGCCAATACATGATTTTTGCCTGAAAGCTCACATCGAATACCATAGCTTTTTGAAAGGATTTCTTCTACCTGACTTCCGGCAATTCCCCGGGTATGAAATAGCCATTTGCTCTGATCGTAACCTGTGCCGGAGTCATCACCGTTGTAAAGGGTAATTGGGGCAGTGACGGGTTGATTTTTAAAAAA
Organism: Eubacteriaceae bacterium; assembly: GCA_016650045.1. Lineage (GTDB taxonomy): Bacteria > Bacillota > Clostridia > Eubacteriales > Eubacteriaceae > Acetobacterium. The sequence goes on from JAENWK010000011.1 coordinate 5,916, forward strand.
CGTCTCGTGAGCTTCAATAATTTTTTTAAATATGTCTTCGCCGTGTTCAAACGCTGTGTCCACAGCCTCTTCCACTGAAATCATCAGAGGGTAACTGGGTGATGAGCTTTGGAGCAGGGAAAGAAATTGTTTGACCCGTTGTCGATTAATTCGACTTCCCTGGAAATGGATCAATGAGCTTTGGGTTAATGATCCTAAAATTTTATGGGTGCTTTGGATGCTCACATCCGCTCCGGCTGCAATGGCATCCAAAGGAAGTTCTTGATTAAAATGCAAATGAGCCCCGTGAGCCTCATCCACAATGAGAAATTTTCCCTGGCTGTGAAGATAATCCCCAATGGCTTGCACATCACTGGTTGTGCCATAATAAGTGGGATTGGTTAATACCATTCCACGGCTCTGCGGATATTTTATAAGGGCTTCCTTAACACTGTCCAAAGACACCTCTTTTGCAAAGCCCATGCGTGTGTTAAATTCAGGGGTGATGAACACTCCTTCAATTCTTCCAAGGGCCAGGGCTCCAAAAACAGATCGATGGCAATTGGTTGGCACAAGAAGCTTTTCTCCTGGCGAACAGGCTCCTAAAATTGCACTGTGGATGCCGGTGGTAGTACCATTCACAAGAAGTGCGGCTTCTTCACTGCCATAGGCCTTTGCGCATTTCTCCTGAACCTCTTCAATAACCCCCTGGGGATCATGAAGATTGTCAGCACCAGGTATTTCTGTCATATCATAGGCGAATAGATCAAAGTCATTCCCCCGGCCTTTATGTCCCGGCATATGAAAACGAAAATGATTAATTTTATTCAAATCCTCTAATTGTTTTTTTAAAATACTTTTCTTCATACTTCTATTTTACCACAAAGGGTCTTCCTTAATTATAGAAATTTATCTTTTATCTTGATCAAAGGTATTATATAATGATGGAGCACTTTAGCAAAAGAAGGAGAAATAAAAATGGCTAATGAAAAACTAATAACCCTGAACAAGGAAAATTTTAATACCGAAGTACTATCTTTTGATGGGGCTGTGATGATAGATTTTTGGGCCGAATGGTGTGGTCCCTGTAAAGGTCTTGCTCCTACCATTGATGCAATTGCTCTGGAGCTTCCAATCGGCATGAAAGTTTGCAAAATAAATGTGGATGAAAACCAAGCCCTTGCCCAGGAATTCCGAGTAATGAGCATTCCAACCGTGGTTTTCTTTAAAAACGGAGAAGTTGTGAACCGTTTCGTCGGGGTTCGCGATAAAAAAGAATATATTGACACTATGAAGAATCTATAGATTTACATAAATACCAAGACAATAAAAAGCCTGAAAATCCAAGTCATTGATGACTTCGATAGTTTCAGGCTTTTTTTATCTTTATTTTTCTATGGTTTTATCATATTTCTAAGAAACTTTTCCTCCAGAGGCAATGCCATCCACAGTGACTAAAGAAAGCTTTTTTCCTTTAGTTGCAGCTAAAATCATACCATTGGATTCCAAGCCGCGAAGGTTCACCGGCTTTAAGTTTGCCACTAAAATCACGGTTTTCCCGACAAGTTCTTCAGGTTTATAATATTTCGCAATCCCTGAAACTACCTGGCGTTTTTCCTGTCCAACCATTAATTGGAGAACAAGCAACCGGTCAGCATCCGGATGGACTTCACAGGCAACCACTTCGGCAACACGGAGCTCAACCTTGGCAAAATCATCGATGGTGATGAGTCCTTCTGGAAGAACCTCATGCTTTTCTTTAACTTCAACTTCCTTTTTAGTTTCTGTCTTCATTTCTTTTTTCTCTATTTCAATTCTTGGGAACAAGGCCTCGCCACGTTCTACTTTGATTCCTTCAGGATATCCGCCAAAGGCTTGAATGCTATCCCAGGTTAAATAGTCAACTGAACATTTTAACTGCTCTGCTATTTTTTTTGAGGTTTCAGGCATGGCGGATGAAATGAGCACCGTCACAATTCTCAAACTTTCTGTCAGAATATACATGACCTGGGCCAACCGTGATTTTTTAGACGGGTCTTTTCCCAGAACCCAGGGTTGTGTTTCGTCAATATATTTGTTTGAACGGGATATTAATTTCCAGATTTCTTCCAACGCCCGGCTGAAATCAAGCTTATCCATATAGTCACTGACAATACCTGAGGTTTTTTCGGCTAAGGCAATGATGTCCTCATCAAACTCACCTGTTTCACGGTCTTTGGGAATAACCCCGTCAAAATATTTTACGGTCATGGCCAGGGTACGACTTAATAAATTTCCTAAATCATTGGCAAGGTCCGAATTAATATGACTGACTAACAGATCTTCATTATAAACCCCATCAGAACCATAGTTCATTTCCCGAAGCACATGGTAACGCAGCGCATCCACGCCATACTTATTCACCAATACCACCGGATCCACAACATTTCCCACAGATTTTGACATTTTCCCGCCTTTTAGCAGAATCCAGCCATGACCGTATACCTTTTTAGGTAAAGGTAATTCTAAGGCCATGAGAATTATGGGCCAATAAATGGTATGAAACCTTATAATATCTTTTCCCACCAAATGCACATCAGCTGGCCAATATCGGTCCATAAGATCCGGCTTATCATTAAGGTAGCCCAGAGCAGAAATATAGTTGGGAAGGGCATCGATCCAGACATAAACCACATGACCAGGATCAAAATCTACTGGGACTCCCCAGGTGAAAGAAGTTCTGGATACGCAAAGATCTTGAAGTCCCGGCCGAATAAAATTATTGATCATTTCATTTTTTCGGGATTCCGGCTGAATAAATTCAGGATGATCTTCAATGTGTTTTAAAAGACGATCTGCATATTTTGACATCTTAAAGAAATAAGCTTCTTCGGATGCTTTTTCCACAGGTCGTCCACAATCCGGGCAATTCCCATCAACGATTTGGCCTTCCGTCCAAAAGGATTCACAGGGGGTGCAATACCAGCCTTCGTAATTGGATTTGTAAATATCCCCCTGATCGTGAAGCTTTTTGAAAATGCGTTGGATGGTTTTTTCATGTTCAGGGTCAGTGGTTCGAATAAACTGATCATAATTGATGTTCATGGTATCCCAGAGTGTTTTAATGCCGGTGACAATGTCATCCACATAGGCTTGAGGTGTCATACCTGCCTCTGCTGCGGCTTTTTCAATCTTTTGGCCATGTTCATCAGTTCCTGTTAACAAGTAGGCATCATAGCCCTTCAGCTTTTTAAAACGGGTAATGGTATCGGCTGCAACCGTCGTATAGGTATGTCCAATATGGAGGCTCCCACTGGGATAATAAATAGGGGTTGTAATATAAAATGTTTTTGGTGACATAGACTCTCCTTTTATTTTTCACTCTTATCTCTTTACGATGTTATATACATCCCGTTTAGAAAGCCCGCGATCCTTGGCCACTTGTTTCATGGCATCTTTTTCGAGCATTCCGTCGGTGATATAAATATCCAGGTGTTCTTTAATGGTCAAGGCATTCAGATCCAAGTTTTGCCCAGGGGTTCCCTCTTCCTCTGTTCGACCTTCAACACAAAGCACATATTCTCCCCTTGGGGTATGGTCCTTATAGTAAGCATGATGTTCTTCAATGGTGCCATAAAGGGTTTCCTCAAAGCGCTTGGTAATTTCTCTGGAAATACTCATTTGGCGATGGCCCAATCCATTATTAACTAAAATTTCAATGGTTTTTGATAAACGATGGGGGGATTCATAAAGAACCGAGGTCACTAAGGATAATTTAATCCATTCCAAACCTTTTTTAATGGCTTTATTCTCTTTGCCCAGAAAGCCGAGAAATAAAAACTGCCGGGTATCCAAACCTGAAAGCACCAAACCGCAAAGCCCGGCATTAGGGCCTGGAACCACTTCCATGGCAATACCCTGGGCTACACAATTTTTTACCAACACCGAACCTGGATCCGAAATCAAGGGCATTCCGGCATCGGAAATCAGGGCAATGTTTTGTCCTTGTTTCAACAAATCAATGAGGCCTTCACTTGATCTTTGTTCATTATGCTGATGATAAGCCACCATCTTTTTTTGTATTTCAAAATGATTAAGCAGTTTAATGGAATGCCTTGTATCCTCGGCGGCTATCAAATCCACTTCTTTGAGGATTCTCAAACCGCGAATACTCATATCATCCAGATTGCCAATAGGAGTGCCGACAATATATAGTTTTCCTGACATCTTAGGCCTTATACAGATTACGGGCAACATACACACCATTGACCGAAGCCTGCATGAGCCCCCGGGTAACCCCGGCACCATCCCCAATGGCATAGAGATTTTTAATACTGGATTGAAAATTTTTGTCAACTTCAACCTTATTTGAATAAAACTTCACCTCTACTCCGTAAAGAAGGGTTTCATCACTGGCAAGACCAGGAGATACATGATCCAGGGCCTGGATCATTTCATCAATATCCTTCATAATACGGTAGGGCAGTACCAGGCATAAATCCCCGGGAACCGCATCCATTAGAGTCGGTCGAATATTATTTCGAAGCAGACGTTCTGCTGTGGTTCGGCGGCCACGGAGAAAATCACCATAACGTTGAACCATAATCTTATTTCCAGTCAGCATATTTCCTAATCCGGCAATGTGTTTACCATAGGCAATGGGCTCTTTAAATGGCTCCGTAAAGCATTTGGAAACCAATAGCGCAAAGTTTGTATTGTCTGTTTTTAAATGTTCCGATTTATAGCTATGTCCATTGACCACTGCTAACCCATTATCATAGTTTTCAGTAGACACAACCCCGCCGGGGTTTGAACAGAAGGTACGAACACTGTCATCAAAGGTTGGGGTATAATAAACCAGCTTCCCTTCGTACAAGGCATCGTTGATTTCCTGCATGACTTCATTGCGCGTTTCAAGACGAATACCGATATCGACTTTTCCTGCCATAGTTTTTACCTTATAATCATCACACATGGCCTTAAACCACTCAGAGCCATCCCGGCCTACGGCAATAACCACTTTATCTGCATAGTAGGTTTCGTCCTTCGCAATCACGCCGGTGACTTCATTATTTTCAACTACAAGGCTTTGAACCGGGGTCCTGAATTTAATCTCGATTCCCAGATCATTCAATAGGTGGTTCTGGATCCGTTGATAAATGGTGTACCCTACTTCGGTACCCATATGCCGTATGGGACACTCAATGAGTTTTAGATTGCTCTGAATGGCCTTGGTTCGAATATCTCTGATTTTTTCAGGGTGATCAAGGCCGTGCACCCGTTCATCAGCACCAAAATGGAGATAAATATTGTCAGTATATTTGATTAAATCAACGGTTGTTTCATAACCAATGTATTCTGGAAGCTCTCCACCCACATCCGGTGACAAGGAAAGCTTTCCATCGGAATAGGCCCCTGCCCCTGCAAAACCTGTGGTTATATTGCAGGGCTTACACCCAATACATATTCCTGTTTTACGCTTGGGACAAATCCGTTTTTCAATGGAATTTCCTTTTTCCAGCATGAGTATTTTTAAGTTTGTATCATTTTTCGCAAGCTCCATGGCAGTGAAAATACCACCCGGTCCAGCGCCAATAATAATGACATCATATTTCATTTCTGTTACTTCCTTTTATTAAGCATATCCGTCTGGACCGTAGTCATCTTCACCAAATCCTACTGCCAAATCGTTAAATTTCGTATATTCAGGGATCCATGCCAGCTTAATGGTTCCGGTGGGACCATTACGTTGTTTGGCAATGTTCACTTCTGCAATGTTTTTTAATTCCGGGTTTTTATCATAATAAAACTCTCTAAAAAGCAGCATGACCACATCGGCATCCTGCTCAATGGAACCTGACTCACGTAAATCCGACATGACGGGATGATGATCAGCTCTGGCATCCGGTGCGCGACTGAGCTGGGATAATGCAATAACAGGCGCTTTCATTTCTCGGGCCAGGGCTTTCAGCCCACGGGACATTTCAGAAATTTCATTTTGCCGGTTTTCGGATTTTCCACCGCCACCCATAAGCTGGATATAGTCAATGACAATGAGATCCAGGGCCTTCTCTGTTTTTAAACGCCGACACTTGGATCGCACCTCAGAAATGGTAATTCCCGCTGTATCATCAATGAAAATATCTGCGCCATAAAGTGTATTGTATCCCACTACCAGGCGTTCCCAGTCTTCTTTGGTTAAATTCCCGGTTCGAACATTGTTGCTGTCCACCAGGGACGTGGCACAAAGCATACGCTGAACCAACTGTTCCTTGGACATTTCCAAACTAAAAATGGCCACCGAACAATTGTCTTTAACCGCTGCATTCTGAGCAATATTCAGGGCAAAGGCTGTTTTACCCATAGATGGTCGTGCAGCCACAATGATAAGATCTGAATCCTGCAAACCTGATGTAATATGGTTGAGCTCGGCAAATCCGGTTTCAACACCTGTAAGTTTTCCTTTATTGCTTTCAATGGCCTCGATTTGGGAAAGGGTGGTACCCAGAGTTTCCTGAATTCCTTCGAAATCCCCGGTACGACGACCTTGGGAGACTTTAAATATTTCCTGTTCGGCTCTTTCAATGACATCCCCAACCTTATCGTACTGGCCATAGCTTTCCTCTAAGATTTGGGTAGCGGTATGAATGAGGCTTCGAATCACTGCTTTTTCATGGACGATCTGACAATATTCAAGGTAGTTTCTGTGAATTGGCACCATTTCAATAAGTTCACTGAGATAGCCAATCCCTCCAATTTTATCAAGCACACCATGATTTCTCAGAGAGTCCATGAGCGTCACTGTATCAATGGGTTTTCGCTCATTATGAAGATCCAGCATACTTTTATAAATCTCACGATGTGCCCCTCGATAAAAATCATCCGGGGATAAAAACTCTTCTGCCCGACCAATATTGGACTCATCCATGAGGATGGCACCTAAAACCGACTGCTCTGCCTCGATATTATGGGGGGGGACCTTTGGATTCATCACGGCTTTCTCTCCTAGGCTTCGCCTTCAACCAGAACCGTTAAGGTTCCCATCACTCCCTGGTAGGTTTTTACTTTGACTTCTATGCGACCAATATTTCGAATGGGCATTTCCAGCTCAACCTTACGCTTATCAATCTTAATGCCCTTGGCTTTTTCCAAAGCCTCGGTAATGTCTTTACTGGTCACTGAGCCGAAAAGCTTACCATCTTCTCCGGCACGTTCGGTAATCTTAATTTCTGTTTTGTCAATAACCATTGCCAAGGCAATGGCCTCTTCACGTTCTTCATCCAAGCGGGTAACTTCATCAGCTTTAGACTGTTCTGCTATTTTTATATTCTCTCTGTTTCCAATAATTCCTTTTTTCATTTTAATGAGAAAATTTCTGCCGTAACCGTCTTTAACCTCGACAATATCCCCTTTGTTCCCAACATTCTTAACATTTTCTAATAATATAACTTTCATTTTGTTTCATTCTCCTTTTTGTGTTTTTCAATGGCTTCCAGAACCAAGTCTTTACCTGTTTCCAGACTGTTTTCACCTGGGATCTGTGCCCCTGCAATGGCCAAATGTCCGCCGCCGCCTAGTTTTTCCAGGATAAGTTGAACATTGACCTCACCCATAGATCGTCCACTGATGGTTAATCCGTCTTCATTTTTCAGAATAATAAATGATGCCACAATGCCCTTAATATTCAAAAGTTCATCCGCTGCCTGTGAGGCAATGAGTTTCCCGTAATCAGTGTCATTTTCAAAGGTTGATATGGCAATATTGTCAAAATAAATTTTCGCATTTTTAACTGCATCTGATTTAGCGGTATAGGTGTTAAGATCATCCTGCAAAAGTATTTTGCTGATAATCGTATCCGCACCTTTTCGCTTTAAATAAGACGCCGCCTCAAAGGTTCGCACCCCAGTTTTCAAAGTGAACATTTTGGTATCCATACACATGCCTGCCATCAGGGCATTGGCTTCCACCTCACTCATCACATTTTTTTCCTCAAAGTATTGAAGAAGCTCGGTAACCAGTTCACAGGTTGACGAGGCATAGGCCTCGGTATAGCTCATCAAGGTGTTTTGAATGAATTTTCCCGACCGCCTGTGATGATCAATCACCACGATTTTCGACATTTCTTCAATTAAATTTGGAGATTCCAGGTAATCCACGTTTTGGGTATCCAATATAATCAACAAGGTATTTTTTTTATTATAGGCTTCAGCTTCTTTTGGTGTAATAAAAGCATCTTTGTATTCTCCGTTTTCCATAAGATACTCAAATAAAGATTTAATGGAATAGTTGATTTCCTTAATAACAATTTTACCTTTTTTTTCCAGTCCTTTACAGACGCCAAGTAACCCGACTGCGGCTCCCAGACAATCCATGTCCGGGTTTTGATGCCCCATTAAAAGAACCTGGTCGGCTTCCTCTATGAGCTCTTTCAAACCATGGGCTTTAACCCGTGCTTTAACCTTGGTGCGTTTTTCAGTGGCTTCGGTTTTCCCCCCATAAAAAGACATTTTTTCATCCTGACGGACAACTGCCTGATCGCCTCCTCGAGCCAAGGCAATTTCAAGGGCTGCATGGGAAATTTTCTGGGACTCTTTTATTCCCAAAATTTTCTCAGAAATCCCAATGCCGATACTTAGGGTAATGGGTATTTTTTCTTCATTTTCAATTTCTCGAACTAAATCTAAAATGTGAAAGTTTTCAGTTTGGAGAGCACAGATCTTTTCTCGTTCAAAAATCATTAAATAACGATCTTTTTCATATTCGATCATGACACTTTCCAAATTTTTAGCCCATTCATTCAGTTTTAAATCCACTTGCCCTAAAATCGCCGAACGCTTATGGCTTGGAATCTGTTCAATGATTTCGTCATAATTATCGATGACAATATAACAGAATAAAGGGGATGTTTTGCGATAAAGTTCTTTTTGCTTGCTTTGTTCAGTCACATCAAAAAAATGCAGGAGCTCAAAACTGTGGACTGTATCAGTAAAAGCATTGGTGACAACACCATAATCCCGTTCATTATAATGAAATGTAAACTCATCCTGTTTAACCGCTTCTGCTAAATTAAAATCTAATTCTTCTACAATATTTTTTTTGAACAATGCTTCTTTTTCTTTTTTAAAGGCTTTTCCAAAGGCTTGATTGTACCAGTAAATAATCCCTTCATCGTCAACAATGGCCATGGAAATAGGCATTTCATACATGCGTTCCTGATTGATTTTATCTAAATCACTGTGGATTTCATTAATGGCTTTATTGATTTGGATTTCATCCCGATGATTTCTCTTTTTATAAAAAATAAAAAGTGTCACAAAAACAAATACACCTAAAATACTAACATCGAGATTATAAAATCCCATGATCAAAGACAAAATAAGAACGGTTGCAATCGCAAAACGGATTAATTCTTTTTTATATTCCTTCATTTGGCCTCGCTCTCTTTTCGAAAAATCTTACGAATCTCCATATAGGTGTCCGCCAATCCAATCATGGTCACAACGAACTGAAAAAGCAAAGCCAGGAAAACAACCAGGACTTTAAGCCCTTTGTTTGTCAGCTTTTTATAGGCCATAATGTCAAAGATTAATGATAGTCCCATGACAAAGTAAGCCAGGTAGACAAAACTCATAATATTAGTAATGTAAATCGCTGGAATCGCAGTCACTTGAAAAATACTAATGAGGAATGAACCCATCAAAAAAACAAACAAAAAATATTTTAGAGATTTTGGCATTCGCCAGTCTTTAAGGGGTTTAATCCCTTTCACCGTATAGCCAAGACGTTTTAAAAAAGCGTCACAACTGATCACATTAACAACCCCAAAAATCAGAGGCAGTAAAAGTATGGCTGAGGGGATGATCATTTTAATGGTGATGATTTGAGCATCCATGGATTCCTTCATCAGCAATAGCTGATTGGCATCCATAACCCCGGTATTTTGGTACATGGCCAGGACGTCCTGGGTGATAGCTTCAAGTGTTTGAAACAAAAATGTCGTAAAACTGACTCCCATCAAAAACTGATAGCTGATAATAACGGCAATCACTACCAATGCAAAGCCCAGGTAGCCCACAATTATTTTTTGTATGGGTCCCACATTTCGGTGATAGGCATAACCCAGGCTGCAGCCGACAAAAAATAAAAGGATTCCAAATGAAATTGCATTAACCGGTCCTAAAAATAAATCGATAATAATGGTTGCCGCCAAACTGGCAATAATACTGACCATAAGGCCGTGTCGTTTTCCAAGAACGACCATGGGAACGGGAATAAAAAATATTAATATCACAAGAAAAGGAACATAAAAGCTGGCCAGTGCAAGTATTACTGCCAAGGCACAAAACATAGCTCCCTCTGTAATTCCTCGAGTTTTCATTGATCCTCCAAATAGGTTAAGTTCATATTTATTGTCTGGTACACCTGTTCAGGCAATTCCCAGATTAACGTATATATTATATCACAATAATGTAAAATACCCATCTTTTTTTCCCATTCTCATTCACCATAAATCCGAATATTAAAAAAACTGCCCATCCAGGTCTTTCCCTGAATGAACAGTTCTTAATATTTTATTAGATATTTGCTGAGTAGGGTAACAGTGCAACATTTCGTGCACGCTTAATGGCTTCTGTTACTTTTCTTTGGTGTTTGGCACAGGTGCCGGTAGCTCGTCTTGGCAAGATTTTTCCACGTTCAGAAATAAATTTCTTCAGTGTTAAAACATCTTTATAGTCAACTTCTGTTACTTTTCGTTCACAGAATTCACAAACTTTTCTTCTTTTTTTAAATGATGGTTTTGGCATTATTTTTTCCTCCTATCTTAAAAGGGTACATCATCATCATCAGCCATCAGATGGAAATCTTCATCCAATCCCATTGCTGACATATTGTTATCTGCTCGAGGTGCCGGAGCTTGTTGGTATCCACCGGTGGATTCTTTCCGGTTCGCTGAAGACAAGAATGTAATTTCATCTGCAACAACTTCCGTCACATAGCGTTTTTGGCCATCTTGTGCATCGTAATTTCTAACCTGCAGTCGTCCTGAAGCGCCGATTTGGCTGCCTTTTGACAAATATTGACCTGCAAGTTCTGCCTGTTTTCCCCATACTACAATAGGTACAAAATCAGTTTCTTTTTGACCATCTTTGTTTTTAAAACGACGGTCAACAGCCAGGGTAAAAGTAGCTACCGCTTTTCCTGTAGTGGTGTTTTTCACTTCAGGATCCCTGGTTAGTCTTCCTACTAAAATTACTTTATTCACAAAAATACCCCCTATTTTTCTTTCTTAATAACAATACTACGAATAAATGGTTCGTTAATTTTGTATAAATGATCAAGTGCATCTAATACTGAGTTTTCAGAACTAAATTCAACTAAAACATAGTATCCTTCTTGATACTTCTTTTCAATTTCATAGGCTAATTTTCTTTTGCCCCATTCATTAACATTTTCAACAGTACCATCTGCTTCTATGATGGTTTTAACTTTACCGATTAATTCTTCAATGACTTCTTTTTCAAGATCCGGTTTTAAAACAAATAATGTTTCATATTTTCTCATTCCATTTCACCTCCTCATGGACTATGGCTCACTTTTCCAGCAAGCAAGGATATCGTCTTTCATTATATCACATCTTTAAAACTACACAAGGCTTTTATGATTTATTTTAAAAACAACTTACTGATTTCCTGATAATAGGTATTTGCAATATCCGGCTTGCTTTGGAATAAAGCCACAATGAGTACCGCCAGTGCCACAAAAAGAAGCAGATAAAAAAAACAGTCGCCTAAGATTCTTCAAAAAATAATCAGCCGCACAAAACCATTGCACATTAATAAAATTGATCATGATTCTCCTTATTTCTCTTCTTTGACAACTTTTTTAATTTGCTTATTAAACTTAGCGCGCTGCAACATCACAATATGCCCACAGCCGCAGCACTTAATTTTAATATCCGCCCCCAGCCGTATGATTTCCCACTCAAAAGAACCACAAGGGTGTTTCTTTTTCATTTCTACATGATCGCCCAGGACATACGCATTAATTTCCATTATTCTCCTTTGAATTCTTATAATAAATAACCGATTTATTATAAGGAATCTCGATATTATTTCTATCAAACGCTTCTTTTATTTTTTGTCTGAGAATAATTTCTGCCTGAAATCTATTCGTCGCATCCTCATCAGCAAGAATGCGGATATTCATGCCTGATGGGTCTAATCGAGTTACCCCAAGGACTTCAGGAGTGGTATTAAAGAGCTCCTCATCACTTTCAAAAACCTCGTTGCAAACAGTTTTGAGTATGTCTATGACTTTTTCGATGTTTTCTTCATAGGCAATACTCACATCAACCGCAGCCTTAATATGACCTTTTGAAAAATTGATCAAACGATCAATTTTTCCATTGTGAATAATAAATAACCCACCGGTGAATTCACGAACGGCAGATGTTCTAATTCCAATTGATTCAACAATACCATAGTGTGATTCATCAATAGTGACGTAATCACCGACGCTGAATTGATTTTCAAAGACGATTACAAAACCGCTCATCACATCTTCCACAATTCCCTGGGCTCCAAAACCAATGGCCAATGTCCCAATACCAGCAACTGCCAATAAAGATGCCACATCCATAAACTGACCGAGGATCATGATGCTGGCCACAATCCACACAGTCGCCCTGGCAAAGGTTTTAACGACCTTATTCAGCGTCACCAGTCGTCTTGCTTCTCTGGGCTCAATGCCTGGTTTAGCCTCATCGAAAATCCGATCGGCGCCCCCATATAAAACCCTTAGGCCAATGGCCACAGCTACTAAAATAATAACAGCAATAATGATCTTTTCTAAAAAATGCGATCCATCTATTCCCAGGATCATCGCATCAAAGCTATTCCATAAATTTTCCATAAATACTCCCTAATTTAACACGATTAAATTCATCACCCAAGGGGTTACCACTTGAACAATGGCACTTCCTTCAAAGGTCGGAAGATTTGCAGCACCACCGGTAAAAGTGTTGAGTGCAGTTAAAAGCCAAATCACAATGATGCATAAACCGAGGCCCAGAATAAAGCCCAAAGCTCCACCCAAGAGTCGATTGATGCCACCAATAATTGGTATATCAGATACGCCTCTAAAAATCATTTGCAGGATTCCAAAAGCAATGGCTGTCACTAATAATAAAATTCCAAAGCTGATAATATAGGCAATCCCCCAGGTCAGAGATTGGGTGATCATATCAACACTTTCGGTTGTAATATTCTGGCCCCCGGTGAGAATTGCTTCGCCCACTGAACCACTGGCGAAAATACCTTGTTGGCCCACCCCATTCACAAGCGATTGGGCCACTGCTTCTATATTAATCATATTCACTAATCCGTTAAACACACCTAAGCTAATCAGCCACTCTGCCAGCATGGGAGAAAAAATCCATGCAATGGCAAAAGATGCAATAAATCCCCCAAAACTAATTAGGGTTTTTATCGCACCTCGCTGATATCCAATAAGTCCTGAAACAATACAGACCAGGATACAAATAAAGTCCACTGTTGTCAAACTCATTTTTTATTCCTGTAATATTCTTCAATATCATCTTCATTGATAATTCGAATTTGACTGGTTTCTTTAAGGAAGGATTTATCCCCTGTTTCTTTAGGGCTGGGTTTTTCTTCCTCGATTTTTTCCTCATCATCAGGGTGGGTTAGTTTCCATTCCACAGAAAGGGTTTTTTCCAATATTGTGGTCTCTCCAGTTACTTCTTGATTAGCCGAATGCTCAACGGTTTCCGCAGTTGGCTGATTTTCAAATGCAACTTTCTGTGTTGAACTTAACTCAACACTCTGAGATTTATCTTCCTGATTAATTGTTTTTTTAATGGAAACAGATCCACTCTTATTTGCTTCCGGTTTTGCTATCTCTTCATCGAAAATTTTTGATATTACCGAATCTTCTTGTTGAGGTGCATCCTTAATCATCACTTCGGTCATCATCATGCTATTCTGTTCTCCCGGTTTAAAGCCTTCACTAACCATTTCTTCAGAAAGCCGTTCCATACCAATACTGACATTTTGAGGTTTTTTTCCTTTGCCATCCCATCGTCTCTTTGTTTTTTGAGATTTTGAAACATTGAGTTTTTCTTCAGCTTCTTCCGCCCGTGTTTCTTCACGATATTTCTTACCCATACGCTGACCTGCCACTATTCCGATCATTTGAAATAAAACAGTGACACCCAGGGCGATTCCGAAAAAGACATAGATTGAAACATAATGTCCGATTAATTGATAAATAAGGCCATAGGGCAAATACCAAAAAATAGTTGGAGCAGCTAAAAAAGTAAATTGGTTCCAAATACTATTGGTGTCCTGTCCCGGCCAAAGCATTGAAACCAAGGTTAAGGCAACAGTTAGGATTATAATGGGTATCAGCGTGAAAAATATATATTTTATATAGCGTGGTTTCTCACCTGCGTAAATATTTTTAAAACTACGGGCAAATAATATTATCCAAAATAATCCGACAACAGCCAGTTCAATCCCATTAAATAGATAATTGAATCCACTGGTTCTGCCAACAATATTGAAAACACTTTTAAAAATTATAACAATGATTAGATACAGTATGTTACCGAGAACCGCTGCTTCAATGGCAGTTAGTCGTCGTTTTCTTTTTATTTGATTCATAAGTTATCTCCATTTCTTATTATTCATCGATCGAATGTTCCCCAAAGGGTTTCTATTCCTTTTTTTCATAGCCTAAAAGGGCTAAAATTCGATCTAATTCTTCAAGCGAAAAATAGGAAAGTTCTATTTTCCCACTTTTTCCACGGCTGCTAAAATTGACCTTTGTGGCAAATATTTTTTCTAATGCATCTTTTATTTCCATGACATAAGCCGTTGTGTCAATTTTTTTCTTCTGTAAAGGTGCAACGATACCTTCAATTTGAAGTTTTTTAATGCGCTTTTCAGTTTCTCGGACACTTAAACCTTTTTCAATAATTTCTTTGGAAAAAGCCTCCATTTTTTCCGCCTCTTCCATAATAAGAATTGCTCTGGCATGACCTGAACTAATTCTACCCTGGGCAACATCATTTTGAACAGATTCCGGTAGTTTTAATAGTCTCAATGTATTTGCCACTGCGGTGCGGCTTTTCCCAATGCGAATACCAATCTCGCCCTGGGTAAGATTAAAGTTACTCATTAAACCTTCATAGGCAAGGGCTTCTTCAATACTGTTGAGATTTTCTCTTTGAACATTTTCGATTAATGCAATTTCCAAAACCTCTTCAGCTGGAAGATCTCGTACAATGACCGGAACTTCTTTGAGTCCCACAATATTCGCAGCACGCCAGCGTCTTTCCCCAGCGATAATAGTATACCCTTTGCCATCAGGTTTCACAACTATGGGTTGAATAATCCCATGTTCCCTAATAGAAGCCCCCAGTTCTTCAAGCTTTCCACGATCAAAACTTTTACGGGGCTGCTCAGGATTAGGCCGAATATTGCTTGTTTTGACGTAAAAGACCAATTTTTCCACATCCACCTTTAGATCCTCACCTTCGGCAGACAAAATCACCTCATCTGGGATCAAAGCTCTAAGGCCTTTTCCTAAACCTGTATTTTTCACCATTTTTACTCCTGTCTTTGTATAAACTCTTTTGCCAAGGCAAGATACGCTTTTGATCCTTTTGATGCGTTTGCATATTCGAAAATGGTTTGCCCATAGCTTGGAGCTTCTGCCAATCTTATATTTCTTGGAATCATGGTCTCATACACCTTTTCTTTGAAAAAATCCACAACCTCATCAACGACTTGATTCGATAAATTGGTACGGCTGTCAAACATGGTCATAACCACGCCTTCAATTTCCAGATGAGGGTTAAGACCCTGTTTCACCAAGCTAATGGTATTCATTAGCTGCCCTACGCCTTCAAGGGCATAATACTCGCATTGAATAGGGATTAATACGGTGTCTGTTATGGCTAAGGCATTAATCGTTAATAACCCCAGAGAGGGTGGGCAGTCAATAAAAATAAAATCATAATATTTTTCAACATCTTTTAAAACGTTTTTTAAACGAAGTTCTCTTTGGGGTAAATTTGTTAATTCAATTTCTGCCCCAGCCAAATCCGGATTGGAAGGAAGGATATGGAGCTTTTCAAAGGTCGTTGTTAAGATAATCTCTTTTAAACTGTCTCCATGAATAATGCCGTCATAAACACTTTTTTCAAGATTATATTTATCAATGCCAAATCCGCTGCTGGTATTCCCCTGGGGATCAATATCTATTACAAGTACTCGGTATCCTTCCATGCTCAGGGCAGTGGTTAAGTTGATCGTTGTGGTTGTTTTACCAACCCCACCTTTTTGATTGAATACCGCCACAATTTTTGCCATGTCGCAACTCCTTATTTCTTGATTTTATATTAATCCCATTTCAACGAATCTGAGCATTTTTTCAGTGATGTTTCACGTGAAACATGTTGCATGTTGCATGTTGCATGTTGCAAACCCGATAAAATTTTATCACAAAATTCTTTAACTCTTCTTGTTACTTCAATAACAGCGGGAATTTTTCACTTTTTATTTTTCCGTTTGTTCTTGGCAAAATTCGAGGTGTTTTTTTTATTTTTTCAATGACTATTATAACATGAACCCATTCGCTTTGCAGTATTAAACATTCCTCCATGGCTTTAATTTCGCCGCCAAGAACCGCTATCGGCTTCTCTGCTTCTGTGATCTCGCTTTTATATTCTCGTCCTTTCATGGGTAAAAACTTTCCACCTATTTTTGTCAGTGGTAAGCAATATTCTGAAAGCAGTGTTAAATTGGCAACCGCCCTTGATGTAACAATGTCATAACTTTCACGATATTTTCGATCTTGACCTAATTCTTCGGCACGACCATGGAGGATCTTGATATTGCTGATATTTAAAGCTTTTGCAATATTTTCCACAACGATCAATTTTTTCTTAGTGGAATCCAATAATGTTATGGTGGCACCTTCCATCATAATAGCCAAAGGGATCCCAGGAAATCCTCCCCCAGTGCCAACATCCAAGATAGATGCCGATGGATTTTTTATATATTTTAATAAGGTTAACGAATCCAGAAGATGGCGTTTAATAAATTCATCTTCTTCCGTAATTCGTGTCAGATTAATGTGTTTATTTATTTCTAATATCTCTTCCATATATTGAATCAATTTCTCACCTTGAGCTTCGCTAATGCTAATCTCAAGTTCAGCCCCAAATTTTATGAGCTTTTCAACTTTATTATTCATTTCTATTTTCTCCCTTATGAGTTTCTGAGTTGCGCCTTCGTTGTTCAAGTGCAATTAATAGAACCGACAAATCTGCAGGTGATACCCCTGAAATACGCGAAGCCTGACCAATGGACTGGGGTTTAATTTCATGAAGCTTTTCAATGGCTTCAATCCGAAGACCACTAATGGTTCTAAAATCAAGGCCCTGTGGAATATATTTATTTTCCAGTTTTTTAAACTGCTCTACCTGAAGTAACTGCTTTTTAATATATCCCTCATATTTGATCATTACCTCAACCTGTTCTACGACACTCCAATGAAGAAGAGGGCGTTCTGAATCAAAGGGTTTGGTTTGAAGGTATTTTATTTCCGGCCGGCGAATTAATTCACTCAACGTCACCCCATGTCTTATCTTCGAACTGGCGAGGCTATCCAGAATGATATTATTTTCCTCAGTTGGTTTTACAATCACTTCGGCAATGCGCTTAATTTCATTCTCAATGGCTGCTTTTTTGTCTAAAAATTGATTGTAGCGCTCCTGGCTGATTAACCCAAGGGTATGTCCCATGGGTGTCAGCCTGAGATCTGCATTATCCTGGCGAAGCAATAGTCGGTATTCCGACCGGGATGTCATCATTCGGTAAGGCTCATCAACGCCTTTAGTAATAATATCATCTATGAGTACACCGATATAACCGTCGGAACGATCAATCACAAAAGGTTGTTCACTCCGTAAATATTGAGCCGCATTAATCCCTGCAATCAAGCCTTGCGCAGCGGCTTCTTCATAGCCGGATGTTCCATTAATTTGGCCACCAAAGAAAAGTCCTTTAACATCCTTAGATTCCAGGGATGGTTTTAATCGGGTTGGATGAATACAATCATATTCAATGGCATAGGCTGATCGCATAAACTCAACCTTCTCCATGCCGGGAACCGTTCGGTATAAAGCAATTTGAACATCTTCCGGCAAGCTGGAAGACATGCCCTGGACATAAGCTTCATTGGTGTTTAATCCTTCAGGTTCAATAAATATTTGATGACGATCTTTATCTTTAAATCGCAGGACTTTTGTCTCAATGGAAGGACAATATCGCGGACCGACTCCCACAACATCTCCAGTATACAATGGCGAACGTTCCATGTTGTCATTAATCATTTGATGAGTTTCGGGATTGGTATAGGTTAAATAGCAGGGAACTTGTTCCATATCAATGTGATCGGTTTCAAATGAAAATGGCACAATATGATCGTCACCCTTTTGAATGACCATTTTAGAATAGTCCAGGGTTTTGGCATCAACTCTTGCCGGGGTACCTGTTTTAAATCGCTGCAGCTCAATCCCGTTCTTTTCCAAACTATCGGAAAGAGACATGGCTGGAAATAAGCCATTGGGGCCACTGTCGTATTGAATATCGCCAATAAAGATACGGCCTTTTAAATAGGTTCCGCTGCAAATAACGGCTGCTTTACAGGTGTAAACTGCCCCGGTATGAACCTTAACCCCAATAATTTCGCCATTTTCCACAAGAATTTCAGTGGCTTCCTGCTGCTTTAAAAGTAAGTTTTCCTGGTTTTCGATAACTTCTTTCATTCGAAACTGATAGGCTTTTTTGTCTGCCTGGGCTCTTAAAGAGTGGACCGCTGGCCCTTTCCCTGTATTAAGCATTTTAGATTGAATCATGGTGGCATCTATGTTCTTTCCCATTTCTCCGCCAAGAGCGTCAATTTCACGGACCAGATGTCCTTTTCCAGTGCCACCAATGGATGGATTACAAGGCATCATTGCCACTGAATCCAAACTCAGTGTTAAAAGAAGGGTTTTACATCCAAGCCGGGCTGAGGCGAGTGCGGCTTCTGATCCAGCATGTCCGGCTCCGATTACGATAACATCGTATTCTCCTCCTAAATAGGTCATTTAATTTTCCTCTACTTTCCAATACAAAAATTTTTAAAAATCTGATTAATAATGTCAATCCCAACTGCTTTTCCAGTAATCCCCCGCAGAAACTCCAGCGCATCCATAATATCAATGGAGACAACCTCTATTGGCATTTTTATTTTCATGGTCGTCATGGCATTTTCTAAACTGGCTTTTGTTTTCTCCAATAATTGAATATGGCGGGTGTTGGTTATTAGATAATCGGCATCCTGGTTAACCGTTCCGTCGTAAACCATTTCAACCATTTTATTTTTAAGGATGTCAATCCCTTGCTCCTTCATCAACGACATAGGAATCCAGGGTGTTGGTATTTTAATGCCTTCCCTTTCAAGCGAATCCGTTTTATTTGCAATATAAATGGTTTTTCTGTTTTTTAAAAGCTCTAACAGTTCTTTCTCACCCGGGGATAGTTCTTTAGAAATATCCCTCATAAAAATAACCAGATTCGTTTGTTTTAAAAGCTTTCTTGATTTCTCAACACCCAGTTTTTCAACCAAATTATCGGTTTCTCGAATGCCTGCGGTGTCAATGATCTTAAATGGTATCCCCTGGATATTCATATACTCTTCAATGGTATCACGGGTTGTCCCTGGTATTTCTGTGACAATGGCTTTTTCTTCCATGAGGAGGGTGTTTAACAGGGAAGATTTCCCCACATTTGGTTCTCCCAGAATAGCGGTGGTAATGCCTTCTCGATATATTTTTCCAGTTTCCGCAACTAAAAGAAGCTCTTTAATGATGTTCAAGAGTTTAATAATCTCATTATTAACGAATGCATAGCTGATTTCTTCAATATCATATTCAGGGTAATCAATATTCACTTCCATATGAGCCAGAATCCCAATAAGGGCACCATCCAACTCTTCAAGTTTTTGTGACAGCCGTCCCTCTAACTGACCAACCGAATATTCTAAACTTTTCTCAGTCTTTGCATTAATAATATCCATCACAGATTCGGCCTGGGTTAAATCGATACGCCCATTCAGAAAGGCACGCTTGGTGAATTCTCCCGGTTCGGCTAAGCGTGCACCGGCCTTTATCACTAGGCTTAATATTTTACGAAGAGAGACAATCCCTCCATGACAATTAATTTCCACCACATCTTCTGCGGTATAGGAGTGGGGAGCCTTCATTTTGGAAATCAGAACTTCATCAATATCCTTTTTTGTGATGGGATCCCTCACTCTTCCGTATAAAAGCTGATGACTCTCAGCATCTTTCAGCGTTTTTTCTTTGGGATTTACAAAAAGGGCATTCCCAATATCAACGGCATTTTTTCCGCTGATTCTTATGATGCCTATGCCTGCCCCACCTAAACCGGTGGCAACAGCAGCAATGGTATCGTCGTTAAGTAATAAGACTTCCACGTTTCTCTCCTGACTTATTAATTCTTTCCTAATCGTTAATGATATAATAATTTAAGCCCTCTGACAAGACTGCAAATTTTGATTTAAAAAAATGCCTAGGCTACCACAAGCCATTGGGTAAAAAAAAGCACTAACTATTCATCGTTAGTGCTTTAAATGGTAGTTTAGTTATTATCTTTACATTGAATGACCACACGACGATAGGGTTCTTCACCTTCACTAAATGTATATACCTTTTCGTGGTTCTGGAGCTTTGCATGAATAATCCGTCTTTCTGATGGATTCATGGGCTCAAGGATCATTTTCTTTTGGTAATAAACAGCTTTTCCTGCCATTTTTTCACCAAGATCTTCCAATGTTTTTTCTCTTTTTGCACGATAATCTTCTGTGTCAAGAACAACCCGAACATAATTTTCGCTGTGGCGATTGATTACAAGGCTCACAAGATATTGTATGGAATCCAAGGTTTGTCCTCGGCGGCCAATGAGAATGCCCATGTCATTGCCTTCAATATTAATGAATAATACCTTATCTTCGAGACGGGTTTTGAGTTTACAGGGGATTTTCATGGCTTCAAACACTTCAGTTAAAAAATCGGTGGCTTGCTGTTCAGGATCATTAAGAAGCGTCACTTCAACAATGGCCTCTTTTTTTCCAAAAATTTTCATTAAACCACTATCTGGTACTTGAATGATATTTGTTTCAACCTGATCTTTGGTAACACCCAATTGTTGTAAGCCCTGATTAATGGCATCTTCAACGGTTTTACCAGTACCTGTTACTGTATTATTCATATCCCTCTCCTTAGCTTATAAGTATTCTGGGTTTATTTACTTGTTTTCGTAACGTCTCTTGGCCTTTTGATAATCAGCTTCCTGAGTTGCATCTCGTTGGGGAATTTCGGTAGTTGGTGTCTTACGCGGTTCGACCGGTTGTTGACTATGTTTTTTATTTTGAACTTTTTTACCTGAAGCTGGTCGGGTTAATGGCTTTTTATTTTCACCACTCTGAACTTTTTTACTTGATTTTTGAGCGTTTGGATTGTGGGCAGCTCGTTTTTCGGCCAGGTCTGCTCGTTTTTCCTTTTCCGCTTCCGCCACACGTCGTTCTGCTTCGTCAATTGAGTAGTCAGGTTCTGGCATCCGCAGCATAATTAATTGTTGGAAAAAGGTGAATACATTTTGAACAACCCAATATAGCGCAACACCGGCAGGCATGGATATGGAAATATAACCAATCATTATTGGCATCGCATACAGCATGATTTTTTGGGTTTTTGCATTGGGATCATCCGGATTAGTCACCGTTGCAGACATTGTAAACTTTTGTGTAATAAAAGTAAATAACGCTGCTAATATTGGCAGTATATAAAGATGATCTGGAGTCCCAAGATTGGGAATCCATAAAAATGACATATCTATGGAATTAATGACACCATTAGGAAATACCCAAAGGTCAGGTGATCTTAATGTTCCATAAAGGCCGATTAAAATCGGGAATTGTAATAATAAAGGTAAACAACCACCGGCTGGATTAACCTTAAAGGTTTTATATAGCTTTAGTGTTTCTTCGTTTAATTTTTCCTTATTATTTTTATACTTCTTGCTTAATTTTTGTATTTCTGGCTGAAGGCGTTGCATATCCTTCATGGATTTGGTTTGTTTAATATTAAGTGGCAGCAGTATCACCTTGACCAACAATGTAAAGATAATGATTGACCAGCCATAATAACCAATAATATTATAGATCTGTAAAAGAACCCAGCCAAAAGTTTGGTATAGAAAATTCATTCAATAAACTCCTTAAAGTAGTTCTCCGCTAATGCCTGGCATTAGGGAAGGGGATCATATCCCCCAGGATTAAAGGGATGGCATTTAATAATACGTTTTCCACCCAAGTAGATTCCCTTGAAAAAGCCGTATTTTTCGACGGCTAAAATAAAATATTCTGAGCAAGTAGGTCTAAAACGACAATTATTTCCTAACAAGGGAGATATGAATTTCTGATATCCCCGGATAATTATAATTAGGATTTTTTTTAACATTTCATCGCCTCATGAGATTTTTCTTATAAAACAAATGTTTTAATGATTTTTCTAAATGACTGTATTTTTCTTCTTCACATGATCCTTTGGCAATAATAATAAAATCGTACCCTAATAAAAAAGACTCTTCATTAAGGCGAAATGCCTCTTTTACTCTTCTTTTGATTTTGTTTCTGACAACAGCCTTTTTAGAAACCTTTTTACTGACGACAATCCCCAGTCGGTTGGTTTCCATCATATTTTTGAGATAGTACATCACAAAGGTTTTATTTCCAAATACTTCCCCTGTTTTAAAAACCCGGTTAAAATCATTTTGTGTCTTTAGGGAATTTATTTTCACCAAAGGAATTCTCCTTTTTTCTTTAAACAAAAGACCGCTTATTAAAAAACGGTCTGGAAAGGACTATGCTGATAATTTTTCTCTTCCTTTTTGTCTTCTTTTCTTTAAAATAAGCCGACCGCTTTTAGTAAACATTCTTTTTCTAAAACCATGCTCTCTTTTACGTTGTCTTACTTTTGGTTGATAAGTTCTTTTCAATTCGACACCCCCTGACTTACATTTTATCTTCATTCGTTTATAAGTTTATAATACTTTTACCCTAGGATTATATAATCTTGGCTATTTTCTGTCAAGATATATTATTATTCTCTTAAACAATGATCCAGAATTCCCATTTTTTAGGTTTATTCTATTTTTGATTGAATGCTTGTCCACAATTTGTTATACTGGTATCACCGGATTGTGGACAAATGTTGATATTTAATCAATTAATCCACAAAATATCTTAATTTGTGGATTAATTGGGGATAACCTGTATGCATTTTTTAATACTCGCATCTTTGTTGGGTTTTTTCTATGGATAACTTTTTTTAATTATCAACAGATATTCCAATTATTCCCTTGATTTATTTACCTATTCACATTAAAATAGATATTCTGTGTATAAATCTCGGATTTATCCACAGCGACATTCTTAAATTTAGGAAACTGGAGGTTCAATTTAATGGACACTTCTTTTAAAAAAACATGGGATGCAGCCCTGGAAATTATTAAACCTGACATTAGCTCTACCAGCTTCAATACTTGGTTTTTAAAAATCAAACCCATTAACTACGTCAATAACACCTATTATTTTTTAACGGAAAATGAATTTGAAAAAGGCATTTTAGAAAGTCGCCACATTCCACTCATTACCAATGCCCTGGCAGAAGTCACCGGCAAGATAGGACAAGTTAAAATTGTATTGAAAGAAAAAGATGCGCTGATTGCTGAAACCAATTTAACACCCCAGGCAAGAGTCACATCCAAAGAAGATGATACCTCAATGAATCGCAGTACTTCCATGAACCCGAAGTATACGTTTGATAGTTTTGTCATTGGAGAAAATAACCGTTTTGCTCACGCAGCCTGTGTGGCCGTTTCTGAAGCTCCTTCAGAAAGATATAACCCATTATTTATATATGGTGGTGTTGGTTTAGGCAAAACCCATTTAATGCAGGCCATTGGACATTACATTTTGTCCTATGCACCTCAAAAAAAAGTCATTTATGTTTCTTGCGAAAAATTCACCAATGAATTCATTGATGCGATTCAAAACAAGACGAATATTGCCTTTAGAAATAAATATCGGAATGCCGATATACTTTTGATTGATGATATCCAATTCTTAGCTAAAAAAGAAGGAACTCAGGAAGAATTCTTTCATACCTTTAATACTCTTCATCAGGAAAATAAACAAATTGTCATTAGTAGCGATCGGCCTCCCAGAGAAATACAAACCCTGGAGGAACGTCTCAGGTCACGCTTTGAGAGTGGCCTTATTACTGATATTTACGCTCCTAATTTCGAAACCCGTATTGCCATAATCCGAAAAAAAGCTGAATCTTTCAGTGATGAAATACCTAATGAGGTTTTAAGTTTTATAGCAGATAGTATTCATTCAAATATTCGCGAGCTCGAAGGGGCATTAACAACGGTTTTTGCCTATTCAAAACTTCATAATGCTCCTATTAATATAGAATCTGCTAAAAATGCCCTGAAGGATATTTTTAGAAAAAAAGAAGACATTGTTATTACCAGTGAATATATTAAGGAAGTCACTGCAAAATATTTTAATATTACTGTGGAAGACATAAATTCAAAAAAAAGAACCCGGGCAATTTCACTTCCAAGGCAAGTTGCCATGTATATAACCCGGGATATTACTGATCTTTCACTTCCTCGTATTGGTGATGAATTTGGTGGCAGAGATCACTCTACGGTAATTCATGGCTGCCAAAAAATTGCTGAGGAAATGGAAAATAGTACAGATTTTAAAAACCTCATTCTTAGGATACAACGCGAAATCCATGGCGAATGATTCATCAACAATCAATCAACAATCCATACCCTTTTTATAGCCTATTTATCCACAGCTTATCCTCTTGTGAAAATCAAGTTTTTTGATTGCATGAACAGCTTTGAGGAGTTATCCACACTGTCCACACCCCCTACTACTAATACTACTATTAATTATATATAGTATTATAACTAAAGGGGTGTTCCCAAATTTAAAAGTTGAGGTATTTTTATGAAATTTAATTGTTCAAAAGAAAGTTTAATGGGGGCTTTAAATATAGCCCAAAAAGCAGTATCTTCAAAAACAACACTCCCGATTCTTGAAGGAATCTTTTTTAGTGTTAAAAACAACAACTTATTATTAAGAAGTACCGATTTAGAAATTGGTGTTGAGATTAATATTCCCGCCACTGTGGAAAACGAAGGAGAAATCGTCCTTTCTTCTGCCATTACTGGTGAACTCATTCGAAAGATGTCAGGTTCTGATGTTTTTTTTGAAAGTGATGACCATAATCAAATGAAGATTGAATGTCTGTTGTCAAACTTTACATTAAAAGGTTTGGCCACCGATGAATTTCCAGCTTTTCCTGAAATCATTGAGGATCATATCTTTTCCATAGAATCCTCGGTTCTGAGAGAATTGATCAAAGGAACCTTATTTTCAGTGGCAACCAATGAAAATATTCCGGTCCTCACCGGGGTTAAAATTGAGCTCCAGGGTAATGATATCAATCTTATTGCTCTAGATGGTTATCGTCTCGCCCTTCGCTCAGGAAAAATAAAAGAAAGTCTTGAAGAAGATCTCAGTGTGATTATTCCTTCAAAATCCTTATTTGAAATTAATAAGGTTTTAGCAAACTATTCGGGAGAAGTCATTGTCAAGTTTTCGAAAAACCAAATATTTTTTCAAATGGAAAATACTCAATTTACTTCTAGGCTTCTTGAAGGGGATTTTATTAATTACAAACAAATTATACCTGTTGAAAAAACAACCCAAGTTCGTATCAATCGTCGTTTGCTGTTGGAAAGCAGCGAACGGGCGGCGCTGTTAGCCAGGGAAGGAAAAAATAACCTGATTAAAATGGATTTCAATCAGGATCAATTGATTTTAACTTCAAATGCAGATATTGGTGATGTTTTTGAAATAATCCCCATTGTTAATTGTGGAGAGTCACTAAAAATTGCGTTTAACTCAAAATTTTTAATTGATGCCCTGCGTGTTATTGATGGTGAAGATTTTGTTATGGATATGACCACATCCGTTGGCCCGGGGGTACTTCTTCCTGCCGAAGGAAATGATTTTATCTACCTTATTTTACCTGTTCGAGTTGCCGAAGAAAATTAAAAGTTAAAAATAAAATAGTCTGAAAAATCAGGGTTTTATTTAAGATAAATAACTGATTTTCCAGACTATTTTTTAATTTTATGTTATAATGTTTTAGCTAAATCTTTATATAGGGGAATTTAATAAATTTTGACAGAAATAAAGGGGATTTATGCAATACTCTTTATTTTTTGTGAAAAATATTATGAGTGGGGGAAAACATGCAAATTATTGAAATTACAACAGAGTATATAAAAATGGATCAGCTTATTAAATTTGCCGGAATTGTTGCTAATGGCAGTGATGCGAAATTGATGATTGCCGATGGCTTAGTTCGTATAAATGGTGATTTATGCACACAAAGAGGTAAAAAAATCAGAAATGGTGATATTATTGAAGTTAAAGATTTTGAAACTCTGGAGGTAAAAGGGCCAATTTCCTAATGTTCATTGAAGATATGCAATTGATTCATTTTCGGAATTACGAAAATGAAAGGATTTCTTTTAAAAAAGGAATCAATGTGATTGTTGGTGAAAATGCTCAGGGAAAAACAAATCTCATTGAAGCCATGTTTTTTTTGTCACGGGGTTACAGTCATCGCGCCTCGAGTGTTTCAGAACTTGCCCAATGGGAACATGATGATTTTTTCATCAATGCTCATGTGATCAGTGCCGGCGTCAAACATAAGTTAACCATTAAAAATAATGGGGGTAAACGTCAAATTCTTTTGGATGATAAAACAGGGAAAAGAGACAGAATCAATGGGATTTTTAATACCATTCTTTTTGAACCTGATGACTTAAAAATAGTCAAAGAAGGGCCGGATAAACGGCGACGTTTTTTAAATCAGGAGATTTCCGGATTTCGTCCGGAATATCATTACCTGCTTAGGGACTATGAGAAAGTTCTAAATCAAAGAAATACACTTTTAAAAAATATTCAATATGAACCCAGTCTTCGAGCAACCCTTGGTGTATGGAATGAACAACTCGTCAGCATTGGCACACGCCTAATGAACCACCGGATCCGTTATTTACATCGCTTAAATAAAGAAGCCGGTGTTCTTCATAAAATATTAAGTCAAGGACAGGAAAGCCTGTCTCTTTATTATCAAAATAATATTATAGACTCACTTGGTGATGCGTCAAAGCTTAAAAATATTTTTAAACAACGCCTGGAAGGGTGTCAGGAAGAAGAAATTCAAAGAGGGTCCACCATTTATGGACCTCATGTGGACGATATCCTTATTGAAATTAATGGGAAAGACGCCAGACGTTATGGATCACAGGGTCAACAGCGTTCGGCTGCTATTTCATTGAAATTATCCCAAATAGAGATATACTATGATAACACCGGAGAATATCCAGTGGTACTTTTAGACGATATTTTTTCAGAGCTTGATGAAAGCAGACGACGAAGTATACTTAAGCTTTTAATTAAAACTCAAGCCTTTATTACCTGTACAGAAGATGTGATCAAAGAATTTGATGAAATGCCTATTAAAAAAAACAGCATTCATATCCATCAGGGAAAGGTACAGGGGCTTGCATCAGAAGACCATGAAATTTAGGAGGAAACAAATGCCAGAAAAGAATACAGATATATATACCGCGGATCAGATACAGGTTCTGGAGGGCTTAGAGGCTGTTCAAAAAAGACCAGGAATGTATATCGGGAACACCGGCTTACGGGGACTGCATCATTTAGTTTACGAAGTTGTGGACAATAGTATTGATGAGGCCCTCGCAGGCTTTTGTAAAAATATTACGGTAACCATCCATGAAGATGATTCCATTACAGTGGTGGATGATGGCCGTGGAATTCCAACAGGAATGAACCATGCCCAGGGTAAAACCGGAGTGGAATTGGCACTGACAGTGCTTCATGCCGGCGGTAAATTTGGGGGCGGAGGATATAAGGTTTCCGGAGGTCTCCATGGTGTTGGTGTTTCGGTGGTGAATGCTTTATCCGAAAAGCTCACCGTTGAGGTTAAACAAAAGGGTCAGATATTTTTTCAAACTTTTGAAAAAGGAAAACCCATTGATGATTTAACTGTTACAGGAACTACCAATCGAACAGGAACTACCATTTATTTTAAACCGGATAAAGATATTTTCGAAGAAACTGCATTTGATTTTGATATCTTAGAGCATCGTCTGAGAGAACTGGCCTTTCTAAATAAGGGACTTTCTATAAAATTGAATAATGAAAAAGAAGATCCCAAAAGAAAAGAAACCTATTGCTATTCAGGTGGAATTCATTCTTATGTGGAATATATGAATCGCAATAAAGATCCATTATATGATAAAATTTCTTACTTTGAAAAAGAGCAAAATGATTATGCTATTGAAATTGCATTTCAATACACCACCGGTTATTCAGAAAACATTTTTTCCTATGCCAATAATATTAATACCCCTGAAGGGGGAACCCATCTTAACGGTTTTAAAAGTGCCTTAACAAGGAGTGTTAACAGCTATGCCCGAAAAAACGGCTTTTTAAAAGGCAACGATAAGAATCTTACCGGTGAAGATGCCAGAGAAGGTTTAACAGCCATTGTCAGCATCAAACTACTGGATCCTCAATTTGAAGGACAAACAAAATCAAAATTGGGAAATACGGAGGTCAAAGGGATTGTTGAAACCATTGTCGGGGATCAGCTTTCAGCCCTGATGGAAGAAAACCCGGCCATTGCCAAAAGTATTATTGAAAAAACATTATCCGCAGCCCGAGCCCGAGAAGCAGCAAAAAAAGCCCGTGAATTTACAAGAAGAAAAAGTGCTTTGGATTCAACAGCACTACCTGGGAAGTTAGCCGATTGCCGTGAAAAAGATCCCGCTTTATCCGAGCTCTACATTGTCGAAGGGGACTCCGCTGGCGGCTCTGCCAAATCCGGCCGAGATTCTAAAACCCAGGCGATTTTACCACTGCGTGGTAAAATCCTAAATGTCGAAAAAGCCCGGTTAGATCGAATTTTAACCACCGATTCTTTAAAATCCATGATTATCGCCTTTGGTACCGGGGTTGGAGAAGATTTTAATGTTGAAAAAGCCCGGTACCATAAAATTATTATGATGACCGATGCGGATGTGGATGGAGCCCATATCAGAACCCTGCTGTTAACCTTCTTTTATCGCTATATGCCAGGGCTTATAGAAGCCGGTTATGTGTACATCGCCCAGCCACCCCTATACAAAATAACCAGGGGAAAACATGTTGATTATGCCTATACCGATCGAGGTCTGGAAAAGAAATTAGCGGAAGTGGAAGATCGCTCCAAAGTCAGCCTCCAGCGTTACAAAGGTCTTGGAGAAATGGATGCTCACCAACTGTGGGAAACCACCATGGATCCCAGTGTGCGAACCCTGCTTCAGGTCAATATTGAAGAAGCGTCCTATGCGGATGAAATATTTACCATCCTCATGGGTGACAAGGTTCAGCCACGAAAAGAATTCATCGAACGTAATGCTAGAAAAGTTAAGAATCTGGACATTTAGTCATAAGGGAGTAAAAAAATAAATGGAAGAATTAATTGAATTTGATCGAATAAAACACGTTAACATAGAAGAAGAAATGAAAAATTCCTATATTGACTATGCTATGAGCGTTATTATCGGACGTGCTTTACCGGATGTCAGAGATGGTTTAAAACCTGTGCATCGCCGGATATTGTATGCCATGAGTGAATTAGGATTGTCACCGGAAAAATCCTTTCGTAAATCGGCTCGTATTGTCGGGGATGTTTTAGGTAAGTACCATCCTCATGGTGACACCGCTGTTTACGAAGCCATGGTACGTATGGCCCAACCCTGGTCAACCCGATATCTCACAGTCAATGGTCAGGGAAACTTTGGTTCGATTGATGGAGACAGTCCTGCAGCCATGCGTTATACCGAAGCAAAAATGGGTAAAATTGCGATGGAATTACTTCGGGATATTAATAAAGAAACCGTTGATTTTATACCAAATTTTGATGAGTCAGAAATGGAACCAACGGTATTACCCGCAAAATACCCCAACCTTTTAGTCAATGGTTCTTCAGGAATTGCGGTCGGAATGGCAACGAATATTCCGCCCCATAACCTGGGAGAAATTATTGATGGAACCGTGGCTTTTATCGATGATCCGGAGATTACCATTGACGAGCTCATGAAGCATGTCAAAGGCCCTGATTTTCCAACGTCAGGGATTATTCTGGGTAAATCAGGCATTAAAAGTGCTTATCGCACCGGCCGTGGCCGGGTGAAGGTTCGGGGAAAAGTTGAATTTACAACAACCAAAAAAGGAAAAAAACAAATCATTATTACCGAAATTCCTTATATGGTCAATAAAGCCAAATTGGTCGAAAAAATTGCAGATCTTGTTAAGGAAAAAAAGGTTGAGGGTATTTCAGATTTAAGGGATGAAACCGATCTTAAAAAAGGGATTTCCATTGTCATTGATTTAAAGCGAGATGCCAATGAAACCATTATCATTAATCAGCTGTACAAGCATACCCAACTACAGGACACCTTTGGGATTATTATGCTGGCATTGGTTAAGAATGAGCCCAAGGTTCTTAATTTAAAAGAAATGTTATTCTACTACATTGAGCATCAAAAAGAAATTATTACCAGAAGAACCATTTTCGATTTAAAAAAGGCGGAAGCCAGAGCTCATATTTTAGAAGGCCTGAAAATTGCCCTAGATCATATCGATGAGGTTATTAAAATCATCCGAGCGGCAGCCGATGGAAAAATAGCAAAAGTAAAACTAATTGAACGGTTTATGCTATCCGATATCCAGGCCCAGGCCATTTTGGATATGCGTCTCCAACGCTTAACCGGACTTGAACGGGAAAAAATCGAAGAAGAATATCGAGAACTGCTGGTGACCATTGGCAAATTAAAAGCCATTCTAGCAGATGAACAGTTAGTTTTAAATATAATCAAAGAAGAATTATTGGAAATTAAAGAGAAATTTGCTGATAAACGACGAACTGCTTTTGATATTGATGTGGAAGACTTTGAAATTGAAGATCTTATTGAAGAAGAAGAAGTCGTCATTACCATGACTCATATCGGTTATGTGAAACGGATCACCGCAGATAATTATCGGTCACAAAAACGCGGAGGCAAGGGAATTACAGCCCTGAGCACCCGGGAAAATGATTTTGTGGAACATCTCTTTACCACCACTACCCATCACTATCTCATGTTCTTTACCAATCTTGGTAAAGTCTATCGGTTAAAAGCCTTTGAGATACCGGAAGGCGGACGTACCGCCCGTGGCACGGCCATTGTTAACCTCCTTCCCTTGGAAGCTGGAGAACAAATTGCAACCATGATTCCCGTCAAAGAATTTACTGAAGATAAATATCTGATTATGGCAACCAAACAGGGAATCATTAAAAAAACAAATTTAACAGAGTATGATACATCACGAAAAAATGGCATTATTGCCATTAATCTCCGGGACGACGACGAGCTCATTAATGTTCGCCTGGTTGTTGAGGATGAAGAAATTGTGATGGGAACAAAAAGCGGCTATGCCATTCGTTTTAATTCGGAAGAAGTGAGATCCATTAGCCGTACATCCATTGGCGTTCGCGGCATTGATCTTCGAAAAGACGATGTGGTTGTGGGAATGGACATTGTTGAAAAAGAGCTTTTTGTTCTTTGTGTCAGTGAAAATGGCTACGGAAAACTCAGTGCTTCAGATTTATATCG
Organism: Eubacteriaceae bacterium; assembly: GCA_016650045.1. Lineage (GTDB taxonomy): Bacteria > Bacillota > Clostridia > Eubacteriales > Eubacteriaceae > Acetobacterium. The sequence continues at coordinate 37,862 of JAENWK010000011.1, forward strand.
TCCACAAAAACGCGGGGGTAAAGGGGTTCAAACCTATAAAGTTACCCAAAAAACCGGAGAGCTGGTTGGTTTCTGTGTAATTAGCCGTGATGGTGAAATTATGATGATTAACAACCAGGGGGTTGTTATTAAACTCGAAGGCAATGATATTACGGCAGTCGGCCGAAATACCCAGGGCGTTCGACTCATGAAGCTTAAACCGGAAGAATCCATTAAAACAATCTCTAAAGTTTATAAGGAGGCTCCAGTGGATGATTTTGAGGAAGAAGAAGACAACAAACAGATAAGCCTCAAGGTTGACACTGAACAAAAATAATGGAATCATTAA
>JAENWK010000171.1 GCA_016650045.1 Eubacteriaceae bacterium
CTTCCTCAGCAAATTTGATAGCTATTGCTTTTCCAATGCCTCTCGATGCGCCAGTAATTATGGCTGTTTTTCCTTCTAATAACTTCATAATAAAATGATTTATAGAAATTTATTTTTCGCCACAAATGTAATAAAATCCTTGTAACTAATCAGCCCAAGAAGGATTAGAAAAAATTTGAGAGAAAGCCCCCAGTATATTTTGACCGTTTTTATTGGCAGTATCCAACACAGAGCGCAGGATAGCAAACTGCGAAGCACCGTTGAACGATTTGAAGTAGCCAGAAATTTTATGCTTAACTTTAATGTTCCGGATAGCTCGTTCAGAACCATTATTATCGGGTGGCACATCAGGATAGAACAGGAAAGTGAATATGTAATTTTTGTATTTGATCATCCGCCGATGGAAAGCGGCCAATTCTTTATGATCTGGATTAATCGTTTTTTCGATTAATTCCGTCAAACGCCGGACAAGATCAACTCTTTCTGGAATGGACGATTGGTAATCTGATGGTGTCAGTTTCTTTTTTAGATGGATTGCATCACAAAGTAGTTCTTTGAATATTTTAGGCCAAGGGTTGTTATAGCATTCGTCCAGATGGTTCAGTTCCCTTAACAGATGCGCGATACAAATTTGATGTGTCAATACAATGGGTTCAAAGTGGCTTCTCCAGCAATCATGTACCAAAACAGCTTTAGGAAAACCATTCTTAAAGTGTTTGTTAATGGTTTGTGTGCCACGGTTCATGGAAGCAGTAATAAAAGTGAGCTTTTCATTCTGCCATGTCCAGAACCAACCTTTTTCTTTGCCAATGCGTGTCCCTGTTTCGTCAGCACCAACTACTGCAGCATGCTCAATACGTTCTTGAATAAGTTTATACGCCGGTTCTGCTTTGACAGTTGCGCGTTCTAGAACCTGATGGACACCGCCTTCACTGATGGGTAAAGAGAACACATCATTAAACATCTCTTGCATCCGTGCAAAAGGCAAGTACTGACGGGCATAAAAATATGCAGATAGGCTTTCGATGGATTTTCCATAGCTGATTCCAGGCGTGATGTCATTTGGAAAAGAGCCGGTAATCGTATACCCACAAGTGCAGGTACGTGCAAAAACTTGATGTTCGATATAGATGGGTTTAATCGGTGGTATTTCGACAACCTGACGTTTCTCAATTATCTTGGAAGGCAAGTGACTCATGTCCAGTCCACAGTGATTGCAATACAAAGGATTATGTGCCACAATCATATCGGGAACTGTAACCATATCTAAGGTTTTGCCTTCATGTCCGGGTTGACCACCAGGTTTTTTGCCACTTGCCTCACGAAGGCTTTTGCTCTTAAATGGACGGTTTTCATCCTTTGATGGCGGAATAGAACTATTACTGCTATTTTTGGGATTCTCGTACTTGGCAAGCCGATTCAGAAGTGATTTATTGACCAAAATCAATTCTGTAACAATGGATTGAATTTCCTGGAGTTGACTCTCAAGTTCTTTGATTCGTTTATCTTTGTCCATAACGCACCGCTGAATTGCAAACAAAGTAAAAGATCCGTTTTAGTCAATCAAAACTAAACCAGACATTTATATAAACATCGATAAAGATAAATGTTGATAACCATGTAGTTTGAGAAAAAGCAATCTAACAAGTTGGTCGAAATTGTTAATAACCATGTAGTTTTAGAAAATAGCCCGTTTGATGGGCTGATTAGTTACAAAAGTTGAAATACAAACCTTTTGTAAAAAGCAAATAAAAATTACATATGAAAAAAATGAAAAAAAATTACAAGGCATATATTCCCATCGGAATTACTTTTCTTGCATCAGGTATTATATTCATCAGCACTGTAAATAAAGCGGTTGGAATAGGCCTGTTAGGAGTTGGAATGATGTGGATCGTCATCGGATTAAAAAAACGAAGGGAGAGCAGATAACAATATTCAGCTCTATTTTCTTCCCCGGTATCGTTTTTCCTTTGCCTTGTCTTTGGGCAGGTTCCGGTTTTCTTTTTTCTTGGCTCTGCCTAAAAAACTTTTTTTCTCGTGGAAAGCACCCTTAAATGTTGGGTCGGTAACTCTTTTCTGTCGGTCGATTTCCCTTAACTGATCCTGGCTTTCTTCTTTTTTGGATGCTATGATATCCAAATCTTCCGGTAAATCTAGCCGTGGTATTTTCATACGGATCAGGTCTTCAATTTTGCGGAGGTTGTATTCCTCAGCCGGATTGACCAGTGAGATGGCTGTACCAGTTTTGTTGGCACGGGCAGTTCGCCCGATGCGGTGTACATAATCTTCATGATTCGATGGAAGATCAAAATTGATCACATGACTGATCAGGTCAACATCAATTCCACGTGAAGAAATATCGGTGGTGATCAGAATGCGAATGGTCCCGCTTTTAAAGGCATTGATGGCATTCAGCCTGGTACTCTGCCCTTTGTTTGAATGTAGAATACGCTTTTCACCCTCTGATCGTCGTTTGATAATTTTGAACACCTCTTCAGCATTTGTTTTGGTTCCGACGAAAATGATCACCCGGGAGTAAGTTTCCTCATTACGGAGCAGATAGTTGATCAGGTTTAATTTAGTCTTGAAGTTCGGGACACTGTAATAAACCTGATTAATCAATTCGGCAGGTGTTGCCGAAGGTGCCACCTCAACACGTTCAGGAAAATCCAGAAACTCATGACTCATTTCTTCAAC
>JAENWK010000204.1 GCA_016650045.1 Eubacteriaceae bacterium
AATTGAACTGGAATCGATATTAAAGGAAATTCCATCTATTCAATCGTCCTCCGTATTTTACGACCGGGCGGTGGGTTCACCTTACATCGAAATAAAAATTAACAGGAAAGCAATTGCCCGTTATGGTATGACGGTTCAGGATGTTCAGGAAATTCTGCAGGTTGCCGTTGGCGGAATGGCACTGACCAATACCGTTGAAGGCCGCGAAAGATTTCCGGTTCGGGTGCGATATGCTCGTGAACTGCGAAGTTCACCCGAAGAAATCAAAAAAATTCTGGTGCCTTCTATGACTGGCGTTCAGGTTCCGTTGGGAGAACTTGTTGATATAAGCTACACCCGTGGACCACAAATGATTCGCAGCGAAAACACCTTTTTGAACGGATACGTGATTTTTGATAAGATTTCAGGAAAAGCAGAAGTGGATGTGGTGGAAGAAGCCCAGAAATTTCTAAAAGATAAAATAGATTCAGGGGAACTGGTATTACAGGCCGGAGTAAGTTATTCTTTTGCCGGAAACTATGAACAACAAATGCGCGCCACAAAACGCCTGGCCATTGTTATTCCCATCAGTTTAATGCTGGTTTTTCTGTTGCTCTATTTTCAGTTTAAAACTTTCACGGCATCCTCTATCCATTTTTCAGGAGTGTTTGTAGCCTTTGCCGGAGGTTTTATCATGTTGTGGTTGTACAGCCAGCCCTGGTTTATGAATTTTTCAATTGATGGTGTAGAGATGAGGCATTTGTTTCAGATACACACGATAAACTTGAGTGTGGCAGTTTGGGTAGGTTTTATCGCCTTGTTTGGAATTGCCACCGACGACGGAGTGATTATGGGAACGTACATTCACCAGGTTTTTGAAGAACGGAAACCGTCCACAATAAAAGAAGTGCGCGAAGCAGTCGTTGAAGCCGGTAAAAAAAGAGTGCGTCCGGCTATGATGACCGCCGCAGTAGCAATCATTGCGCTGTTACCTGTTCTCTCTTCCACCGGAAAAGGTGCCGATATTATGGTTCCGATGGCCATTCCAACTTTTGGGGGAATGGTAATTCAAATCATGACCATGTTTGTTGTCCCGATTCTACAGTGTTTCTGGCGTGAAGGAGAAGTAAAGAAACTGGAAAAAAAAGCAATCATACTTGAAAAGTAAAGCCATGAAAAAAATAAGAATATATTTAATTACCGCTGTTTTAATAATGGCATTGAATCCGGGCTTTGCACAGGAATCTGAAAAATTATCGTTGGATAGTTACCTTGAAATAGCAGCCAACAACAACCCTGATTTAAAAGTAGCATTTAACCAGTACCTGGCCTCGCTCGAAAAAGTGCCACAGGTTGGAAGTTTACCAGATCCGCAGGCATCCTTTGGTTTTTTTATAAAACCGATGGCAATTGTTGCTGGAAGCCAGGTAGGAAACATCCAGGTAATGCAGATGTTTCCATGGTTTGGCACGTTGAAACTGGCAAAAGATGAAGCTGCGGAAATGGCAAAAGCTAAATACGAAGTTTTTAATGCTGCCAAAGCCGACTTGTTTTATCAGGTTAAATCCAATTGGTATCAATTAATGAAAACTGACCGCGAAATTGTTCTGGTAAAAGAGAATATTGAGCTACTTGAATCGCTTGAAAAACTGGTACTGGTAAAATTCCAGTCACCAACAAGCGGAGGAAGTTCAGCCGGATCAGGAGGTTCAGGAGCGATGAATGCCGCTTCACCAGCGAATATGAATGCTTCGGGAGGTGGAATGGGCGGAATGAAATCTGCTCCAGCCACAGCAACACCT
>JAENWK010000099.1 GCA_016650045.1 Eubacteriaceae bacterium
ATTGATTTATTTATTGTAATCGTGTTTTCCATTTTTGCTCCTTATTTTCTCTTGACCGATTTATTGTAACATAAATAATTAAACTTTTCGGGGTAAAAAAAATCACCATCAGTGATGGTGATTTCATCCAGATTGCTCTGGATTTAAATTCTAATGGTGCGCCCTGGGGGGCTCGAACCCTCAACCTACTGGTTCGAAGCCAGCCACTCTATCCAATTGAGCTAAGGGCGCACATAAGATTCTAAAAAGAATGACCTGGGTTTAATACCTAGGTTTCTTCAATTTTATAAAATTCTGGAGCGGAAGACGAGATTTGAACTCGCGACCCTCGCCTTGGCAAGGCGATGCTCTACCACTGAGCTACTTCCGCTTAAATTGGTGCGGATGAAGGGAGTTGAACCCCCACATCGTAAGATACTAGATCCTAAGTCTAGCGCGTCTGCCAGTTCCGCCACATCCGCAACAGCAATGTTACTCACACGCAACTTCATAAGTTGTTATCGGTAACGTGCCTGATTATAATAACAAACTCCAAGTTGTTTGTCAACCCATTTTAGTGTTTTTTAAATTTTCTCTTTGAAAAGTTCCATTATATTATCCTTTGACCCATAAATTAAAACCCCTGTTACTGCAAAAAGGCAACCAAAGATCATCATGATTCGGGCGAGACATCGACGTGCTACCAAATTAAGAATTAGTTCACTTTCTTTGGTTGTGAATCCGCTATTCGTCATACAGGAAATGGCTTGAAAACGGGCCTTATCTTCTCTTAACCCAGTGAGCCGAAACAGAACAGTAAAGATCTCCACTACTGCAAAATAAGCAATGATTAAAATAAAAAAACTGACAAGTGATAAATTAAAACTCATTGCTTCTCCTTTCTTATGGGGAAAATTAAGTTTATAGAATATCTTAAAAATGTTTATATTATACCAGTTGACGTCATGATAAAAAAGGACCGGTTTATCTTTTTTGTAAAGTCCAATTTTGTTTACCTTTCAATTCAAAACTGATTCTATATGATCTCAGTTGAAGATTTAGTTCTCAAACTACCATTGGTGATCTTTTTCAAAACCCACACTCTTGGTGAAATAAAAGAAAAAGGAGTGCATACACACCCCTTCTTTTATAATACATGCTTTACTTTAACTATTTGCTAATATTAACTTTTACAACTTTAAATGGTGGAATTTTTGCAATCGGGTCTAACTCCCCACCAGTCAAGTAATTTGCTCCCCCATTGGCTCCATAATGGAAAGGCATGAAAAGATTGGCTTCCATAATTCCCTCATTAAGGCGTGCCTTTACCGAAACGCTTCCTCTTGGTGAAGTAACATTGATAAAGTCTCCCTGATCAATACCATAGGCATTGGCCGTCACTGGGTTAATTTCAACATAAGAATCTCCTGCAATCTGTTCGATCCCTGGAGTACGCTTGGTCATTGTTCTGGTATGGTATTGTTGCAGTATTCGACCAGTCATCAGGATTAAAGGATACTCTTCATCCGCTTGATCTTGGGGTGGAATATAGTCCGCAATCGCAAACCATCCCTTACCACGGGTGAATACCCCTTTGTGCAGGAATTTTGCCCCTTCCGAGTCTTTGCTTAGGCAAGGCCATTGTATACGATCTCCATTACGAAGTCGCTCATGGGATACGCCTGTATAGCTAGGTGTTACTGATGCAATTTCTTCCATAATTTCTTCATCACTAGTAAAATCAAAGCCTTTATAGCCCATTTTTTTAGCAATTAAACCAATAATGTCCCAATCAGCTTTAGCGACGCCTGGTGCTTCAACTGCTTTTCTTAAAAGCTGAATGCGTCGTTCTGTGTTGGTAAAAGTCCCATCTTTTTCTGCAAAAACAAATGCTGGTAATACAACGTCTGCAAATTCAGTGGTTTCTGTCAGAAAAATATCCTGAACCACAATGAATTCGCCTTTTCCCAGGGCTTCTTTTACATGATTTGTATTAGGATCAGAAACTACTGGGTTTTCACCCATTACATATAAAAACTTAATGGTGCCATCACCGACGCCATCGATAATTTCGGTTAATGTTTTTCCTGCATTTGTGGGTAATTTCAAACCCCAGGCCTTTTCGAATTTTTCAAGGACTTCAGGATTTGCTATTTTTTGGTAGCCAGGCAGATCCCCTGGCAATGCGCCCATATCACAGGCACCCTGTACATTATTCTGTCCACGAAGTGGGTTAACTCCGCAACCTTCTCGGCCAATTTTCCCAGTAAGCATCGCTAAATTACCAACAGACATAACACCATCGGTTCCGGTTTTATGCTGGGTCACACCCATGGAATAAAAAATACCACCTTTGTCTTTAGTTGCATAAAGATGAGCTGCTTTACGAATATCCTCTGGATCGACTCCGCAAATCTCTGCACAGCCCTCAACCGTAATGGTATCCATAAATTCTATAAATTCTTCATAACCCTCAGTACGGGCTTTACAGAAATCAATGGCTTCTGTACCCTCATCTAAAATAGCACGCATGATCCCATTCAAAACAGCAACATTAGTACCTGGCTTAATTTGCAAGAACACATCCGCATATTTTGCCAATTCTATTCTACGCGGTTCTGCAACAATGAGTGCTGCCCCTTTTTGTTGCCGTTGTTTAATTTTCGCACCAATAATTGGGTGTGTTTCTGTGGTATTCGAACCAATCACAAAGATGACATCCATAATATCCACTTCATCAATACTATTGGTCATCGCTCCGCTACCAAAAGATTTCGCTAAACCAGCGACTGTGGAAGCATGGCAAAGACGGGCACAATGATCGACATTATTTGTTTCTCCAACCGTACGGATAAATTTCTGGAAAACGTAATTATCTTCATTGGTACAGCGTGCTGAGGATAAACCGGCGACGGCTTGAGGACCTTCTTTTTTTGCTTCCGTAAGCTTATCCGTAATTAATGTCATTGCTTCTTCCCAGGTTGCTTCTTCAAGCACGCCGTTCTTTCGAATGAGAGGTGTTGTCAAACGATCCGGACTGCTCACAAAATCATAGGCAAAACGGCCTTTAACACAAAGCAAATTATCATTTACGTTTCCTTCGGTACTGTAAATATCAGTAATCTTATTATCAAGCACCTTCAGATTGAGTGTACAGCCAACGCCACAATAAGGGCAAATGGTTTGTACAGTTTTGGTATATGCAAAAGGTTTAAATTTCTTTGGAGCCAAAGCCCCTGTAGGACAAACAGCCACGCAGTTACCACAGCTCACACATTCAGATTTGCCTCTGGATATATCAAACACAGGATTAATGGTAGTTTCATAACCACGATCACATTGAGCTAAAATATGACTGCATTGGAGATGCTCACATACTTTAATGCAACGATTACACAATACACATTTATTTGGATCATAATCATAAAACGGATTGGAAGTATCAATGGGCTTTTTCATCACCATTTCAGTTCCAAACTCTTTCTTAGCATCATAGTCTATACAGTTCGCATTAAATTCTACAAACTCACAACAACCATATTTATAACAGGTCAGACAATCAAATGTGTGATCTGACATGAGCATTTTCAATACAAAGCGTCGGGCCTTTCGTACCTCCTGTGTATTGGTATTTACCACCATACCTTCAGCAACAGGAGTTGAACAAGATGTTTCCAACCGTCTTGCGCCAACAACTTCAACAAGACACATACGACAATTACCATCTGGAGTAAAGTCTTTAAAATTACACAGTGTGGGTATGTCGATACTTAAAGAACGAGCTGCCTTTAAGATGGTTGTTCCCGGATCCACACTAATATTTTGTCCATCAATTGTTAAATTAACCATAAATTTTTTCTCCCTTCTTTTACCACTATATTATATTCTAAATTTATACCGTTGTCATTGTTATTTTTTTATCACTCATATTTCTTAATAATTTATATTTATATTTTAACAAATTTCAATATGTACTGTGAAGCCTAAGCATACTGCCATTCTACTTTACCGATCATTGTTTTTTATCTTCTAAAAGCTTAAATTTATTCAGAAATCGTTCCTAAATCATTAAACCGGCATCTAATACCATTTCAAAATAAAATACCCTTCGCAAGTAAAAACGAAGGGTATTGAGAAATCACCTTTTGGAGCGGAAGACGAGATTCGAACTCGCGACCCCCGGCTTGGGAAGCCAGTGCTCTACCACTGAGCCACTTCCGCAATGTCATAATTATACCAGTAAACCATTGTCTCTGCAAGCTTTTGCTTATTTATTTATTGAGATTTGAATAGATTAAAAAAAAACCACTATAAATAGCGGTTTGAATGTTAAAATTGGTGACCCATGGGCGGCTCGAACGCCCGACACCCTGATTAAAAGTCAGATGCTCTACCAACTGAGCTAATGGGTCAGATAAAATATTAAGTTGTTGTCTGTCTTCATATCAATGTGTAATACCCAAGTTTGCCTAACTAAGTGATTCACACCAAATCAAAGATTTGGGTTCTCTACTTATACCAACTGAGCTAATGGGTCAGATAAAATATTAAGTTGTTGTGTGATCGTATTTTCACTGTCATTTCGATTGCGACCAATTTCAAGGTTGAAATTGGGATAAAGCGTTGGTGGGAGAAGATGGATTCGAACCATCGTAGACGCCGTCAACGGATTTACAGTCCGCCCCCTTTAGCCACTCGGGCATTCTCCCATTGTTTTTTGCAAAAAAAATGGAGCTGATGAACGGACTTGAACCGTTAACCTGCTGATTACAAATCAGCTGCTCTGCCAATTGAGCCACATCAGCCTAATAAAATCGTCTATCGGGTTTCAAACTAAGATCCTGACCAGCTGCAAATAACTAAGTGATTCACACCGAATGAAAAATTCGGGTTCTCTACTTATGCCAATTGAGCCACATCAGCCTAATAAAATCGTCTATCGGGTTTCAAACTTACTTCTATGGTTTGTGTATCGTTGTGATTGTTTTAATGGCGACCTGGAAGGGACTCGGACCCTCGACCTCCAGCGTGACAGGCTGGCATTCTAACCAACTGAACTACCAGGCCGCTTTGTTTTGTATTAAATTGGTGACCCCTAGGAGATTTGAACTCCTGTTACCGCCGTGAAAGGGCGGTGTCTTAACCACTTGACCAAGGGGCCTTAATTAAACGGGTATGAAACGGTCTGCTTCCTACCCGCATGATTGCTAATGGCTCCCCAGGTTGGATTTGAACCAACAACCTATCGATTAACAGTCGAGTGCTCCACCGTTGAGCTACTGAGGAAAATATAATAGCCCCGCAACGTCCTATCCTCCCAGGCAGTTACCCACCAAGTACTTTCGGCGCTGGAAGACTTTACTGCTGTGTTCGGTATGGGAACAGGTGTGGCCCTTCCGCCTTCGTCGCGAAACTAATTGACTTTATTAAATTATGATTGCATTAAACAGTGTTACTAATAATGATCTTTTTTTAATGGCTGGTATTTTTCAGTAGTTCTTCTCTTATCCTGATTCGGATAAGAAATCTTTAAAAATGCCGAAGATCTGTCAGCGTTCGTTCGCTTACGCTCCCTACTCACTGCGATTTTTTATCAAAAATCGGACAGATCATTCAAAACAGCATAGTGTATTATAACTTGGATCAAGACCTCAGTCGATTAGTACTGGTCA
>JAENWK010000104.1 GCA_016650045.1 Eubacteriaceae bacterium
CAGTCCAGGTTTTTTTCATCGCTTCAAAGTCTGTATGGATTTTCAAAGCATACACTCTCCTTTTTAATTGGATTACATCTTATATTTTTCAAGAAAAGAAGGTAGCATGACCCTTATATACAGACATTATAACCCAGGGGACGAATCCCCTGGTATATAAATTTGCAAAAGATTATTTATTTACTTGTTTATTGTGGACATGGGAAGGTATAACAAGCGGCTGCCAGTTTTTGCAGGTCTGCATTGAGTTGTGCAAAGATGTAAACAGGTGCACAGCCTGGATAATAGGTCACAGATTTTGCAAGAGCTGCTCCTTCTCGAACTTTATCTGCAGATGGAAAAAGTTCCCAACAATCACCACAAATAAACATGTTTTTGTCGATACAGAATTCAGGTTCAAATTGTGGAACCCCACCTGACACTACTACGACCTCACCTGATTTTTCAAGGAAAGTTTTCATGTCAATGCCACTGAGAGCGAATGAATCAAGGGCACCACGGACATTAACAAAACATCCGGGACAGGTTTGCTGCATGGCACAGGTTAAACCGTTATACATGCCAATAGGATCGCCATTTGGACGTTTGAAATGTTTCATAACTGATTCAATGGAATTTCCAACCACTTCAATTTTTTCAAGGTCGATTTCTCCCAGACCTTCAGTTCCGGCGCAACGAATGGCAGGGATTTCCATGGGTTGGAAACCCATGATTGAACAGGCAACAGAGTCGACAGCAACAGTATCGGTTCCAGCAACAATGAGGTTCATTTCAATTGGGGTGCCGGCATGAGGTCCCTGACCTTCCATACCAATGACGGAATCAACAATGACAAGATCTGCTTTACGAATTTTGTAAAGATCTGACATTTTTTGACCTAAATCAATACGATGAGCGCCTTGTTGCTGTTCATCAGGATGACAATTTGGAATGATGCCATTCCAGTTTTTGAGCCCCAGGGTAACAGTTCCGGCTAAATGAACCTTCATTTTAGGAAGGTTAATGATAACATCAGCATCAAGAAACGGTTTAAAAACAGTGGCATGTTTAAAAACTTTCGCACTGGGTACTTCGATCGGAACGACATCAGTTTCATCAAAATATATGACTTTGTCAGCCCCGCCCAGATAAGCGGCTTCTTCCATTTTAGAATCCTTAAATGCCGGTTTTGCACGACCAATATGCATACCTAGTGAGGGATTGTCACCAACGAAAACCTTCGCAGCTTTAGAATTTTCTTTAATATAAGAAACGACGGCTTCAATGGTTCGGGGATCAACCACTGCAAAACTTTCGGGTGGTGCTTGGAATGCAAGATTAGGTTTGATTAATACGGTATCGCCTTCTTTGATGATGGTATCAAGGGAACCAATAGCTAATTCAACTGCTTCTGCAACAGCAGCTTTAATTTTTTTAACGTCCTCTTCATTGCGAACATATTTTCCAGCCATGAATTGGGCATTACCTTCAGGTTTTTCGACCTTAACAACAGATACTTTTGGTTTACTCATGATAATCTCCTTTTGGTTCAACTGAACCATGTATTTATCCAAACACGTGGATACCAATATAATTACGCAATTTTCATGCCAAAATGAAAAAATCAGAGAAAACCCTCAAATAAGGCGTTAATAAAAGACCCAAGATGAAATTTTCATAGGAGTGTATCACATTGGGACAAGGACATGGTTCATTATGACACCTGACACATATTATTAAGGATGATGACTCAAAAGTGTTAAATCCACACTATTCGAATTAGGGGGTATTCTACCAGAGCAATCTTTGATATAATCAGAGAGTAAAAATGTGCGGAAGCAACGAAAACAAAAAAGGAGGAAAAATGCATAAAATATTAGTATTAAATGGTAGCCCTAAAAATGAAAAAAGCTTGACCATGAGACTGGTGGAAAGTTTTCTCTCAGGGGTCTCCGATATTTCTATTGATGTTAATATAGAAAACATTAACCTTTATGAGAAAGATATTAAACCATGTGCCGGAGGATTTGAGTGCTGGACAATCACCCCAGGAAAATGTGTAAAAGAGGATGATATGAACGCGCTTCTTGAAAAGTATATTGAGGCGGATATTATTATTTGGGCAACCCCGCTTTATCATTATGGGATCACCAGCGTTATGAAAAAATTCTTGGAACGAACACTTCCAATATTTTTGCCATTCATTGATCCTGAAGGTGGCGGGATTTTTGGACATCCCTATCGAAATACTGTAAAAATGGAAGATAAGAAGCATGTGCTTATTAGTACTTGTGCGTTTCCATCAGTGAAAAACAATTATGAAGGGGTTGAAAAACAATTTGATAATTTGTTTGGTCAGGGAAAATGGGAAAAAATATTTTGTGTTGAAGGCGAATTACTTGGCTTATCTCAGCTAGACAATTTTACTGGCCCTTATTTAGAGCTGATGAAAGTTGCAGGACGTGAATATATCACTGAATTGAGTATTTCAGACAGTCTTAAAGAAGGGCTGGCAAAGCCTTTTGTAGATATTCCAGCATTTTTAGACATGTCCAATTTAAGTTGGGGTGTCGATGATCTTCGGGTCGATGAATCGGACGGTGGCCTCATTGCCTGGAGCTTTATGAAACATATGCGAGCTGCTTTTAATCCAAGTGTTCGGCCGGGTCTGAACGCAGTGCTGCAAATTGATTTTAATGATCTAAAGGAAAGTTATCAGTTAGTGATTAAGGATAATGAGTGTACCCTTTTCAGGAATGATTTTACCATGGAAACAACGCGAATTAATACCCATTTTACTAACTGGGAACGGATTATCGAGGGAAAGATTGATCTGGCCGAAGCATTAATGGAAAAAAAATATACGGTTGAGGGAAACTTTAATCTGATCAATGCTTTGGTGGATGGTTTGTTTGGAAATTTAGCTCTTCACACCGAAAAAAATAAAAAGCTCATCCCCGTGGTTTTCAAAAATACACCCTATTGGTTTATTCTGACCATGATTCCATGGATGGCCTGTTTTATTCTTGCGAATTTCAATCCATTTCTTGGGGTCATTGTTCCGTTACTCATTAGTGGGATTCTTTTTGCCATAAAAAAAGGATCGGATCTCGTTTATTTCGACAAAACCACCATGTTATTTTTTTCTTTGCTGACCCTGGTCACCGTCCCCTGGAGTATTGGCTATGATGCTTTTACCATTGCTTTCTCAGGGTTTATCGGGCTTTTCGTCATTTGGTTGGCATCGGCATTTAAAACAGTGCCTTTAACAGCAGATTATACACATTTTTTTAATGGCAGAAATGCATTAAAAAACATTCTGTTTTTAAAAACAAACCGAATCGTAACGGTTGTGTGGGCTTTTTTATTCCTTATTCAAGGCCTAATGGCCCTTTGGATCGCCACGACTTCGATGGTCGATTTTGCAGCGGTGATTCCGCAAATCTTATTGATTCCCGGATTTATATTTACGGGATGGTTTGGAAAATGGTATCCTTCTTATGTTGCAAAACCAGAATAAAGAAACCAAGAATTTATAAAAAGGCTTTGGCCTTTTTTTATTTGTATTGAATCCAAAGAGAGGTATAATATAAGTTTCAAAGGAGGTAACAACAATGTTAACACTCGATAAAATTTATCATGCAGCATTAACTGATGTTATAATAGTTAAAAAGGTTTGATGGTATGGGGAGGCAGCATGGGTATAGGCATTGATTTAGGCGGCACCGCCATTAAAGGTGGTTTGGTTAACACACAGGGACAAGTTTTAGAAGAACGGACTAAACTAACAGAAAGTCATCGAGGCTATCAAGCGATACTGGAAGATTTAGTCGAATTAATCAATGACCTTTTGGAAATATCCCCAAATGAAACGATTGTAGGCATTGGAATACCAGGAATTTTGTCAGGGGATTGCGGCACCATTGTGTCCAGCCCTAATCTGCATTGGAAAAATGTGGCATTAAAAAAAGATTTGGAAGTCCGTTTAACTCAAAAAGTTCTTCTTGTGAATGATGCCACTGCGGCATGTATTGCGGAAGCTTCTTTTGGAAGCATTTTCAAAAAAGCCAATGCTATGATGATTACGCTAGGCACGGGTATCGGCGGTGGACTTATTCTCGGACATAAGATCATTACCGGTGCTCATGGCGTTGCAACTGAAGTGGGTCATATGGTGATGGGTGAGAATTTTTATAACTGTGGCTGTGGAAAAAATGGTTGTCTGGAAACTTTTGCATCGGCAACTGCCCTGGTTCGGTATTGTGATATGCGACTAAAACAAGGCATAAGCTCAACTTTGGCAAAAGAGAAAATTTTAAATGCAAAAATAATTATGGATGAGGCAAAGGCAGGGGATGTCCTGGCACTGGAGGCAGTGGATCGCCTCGCTAAATATTTAGGCATGGCCATTTCCAATATCAGTGATTTAGTGGACCCGGAGATTTACGCCATTGGCGGAGGACTCGCTTACGCCGGTGATTTTCTCCTTGACAAAATTCGAACAGCTACAATGAAGTATTTGACCTACCCGGATTTTGCAGTGCCCGAAATCGTTTTGGCCCAATTAAAAAATGAAGCGGGCATTATTGGGGCAGCTAATCTTTCACATTATATAATTACCAGGAAATAAGTTTCGCGGATTTAATTTTCATGCATTGTATAAACCTAAAAGAGCTTCGGCTCTTTTTTTATGAAAAAAATTAATAATACAGTCTGTACCATCATAAAATAGAATTGATGAATTGATTATAAAAAAAGCAAATCGTTAGAGAACAAAATAGTACAAATAATAACAAGAAAACACCTGTCAATATTTCAACAAATGATATAATGTAAGTATGAAGAATGATAGTCGTTTACAATACATTGTTACTGAGGTAAAAAATGAAAAATAAATCAAACAAAGAAAATTTTGGCGTCTTATCAAGCCGTGCCTATTTACTTCAGCTTGTTGACAAAGAAGTGATGAAAAAAATATTGGATGCATTTACCATGGTGACCGGTATGACCGCTAATATTGTTGACATTAATGGACATTCGATTTTCGCTAAAAAGGATGCTCAAAAAAATTGCAAATTCTGTCAGATGATATGGAAAATGGAAAAGGAAAAGGGCATCCACCGGTGTGTAGGTGCCTACGCCAGAGCTGGGAAACAGGCAGCCATTTTTGATGAACCCTATATTTTCAGATGTCCTGCGGGATTAATTGAATGGGCCGCACCGATCATTATTGATGGAAACCATCTGGGAACGATTATCTGCGGACAGGTTTTAATGTGGGAACCGGAAGAATTTTTCTGGATCGAACTCGAAGAAATGAATCGCTGTCTGACTGACGATTTTAAATCTTTATTTAAGGTAGCAAAAAATCTTCAGGTGGTATCAGGAGAAAAAGTTCAGAGTGCCGCCACCCTTTTATATCTCATTGCCAACAGTATTGTTCGGGC
>JAENWK010000197.1 GCA_016650045.1 Eubacteriaceae bacterium
AGAAGTAATAATCTGATCTACTTCAACAAAACAACCCATTTTGGCCAATTTTTCTTTGTAGAAGCTGGGAACCCGTGATGAATTATTGGTAAAGAAAATAAATTTCCTTCCGGTATCTTCCACCTGGTGAATAAAGTCCAAGGCACCTTCTATAAGGCTGTTACCTAAGTATACAGTCCCATCCATATCCAGTGCAAATAACCGAACATCCTTAAACGCTTCTTTTTTTGTTAAAGTCATTCTCCGTAATGAGAGAGCATGTGCTCTGCTCCTGAAGCCGGGCGGGAAACCCCAACGCGGTGATGTCTCCCGCATGAGCAATCAAAATCAGCTTCGGCCATTTCATTCATTGACATGTTTAAAATTTCATTCATTTGTTTGTCTCTACTTTCGTTCGCTTATTGTCTTCGATTTTATTTGATACTTTTTTTTAGTTAAGCCAGTATTTCCGACATTTCCAAAAGTCTTCTTCCGCATTCGGCATCTGTGACCAAAACGTTAATGTAACCACCTTTTATGGCCCCTGCAATGGCCTCCGCTTTTTCTATGCCACAAGCCACACCAATGGAATGAGGCACCTTTCGAAGCTTAGTAATATCAGTGCCCATCACAATATTATCCATTTCAAAGGGTTCGGTATTTCCGGAAATATCAAAGAACTGCATACACACGTCTCCCACGACATTTTTGCTGTGCATGATTTCCATGTCTTTTTCATCGTAATAGCCCGTGGCCATAATGGCGGAACCTCGGTTTGGTACGCCAATTCCGACCACGGCAATGTCAAGTCCATCTGACATTTTAATGATTCGGTTAATACCCGCCTCTTTTATGAGGACTTTCTTAATTTGAATTCCTGATACTTTTGCCGGCGCATGAAGAAGATAGTAGTTACCCCCAAAAGCCTTGGCCAGAGCCTCAACAATGGTATTTGAATGAAGCTCCATTCCCAAATGTCCAATGCCGCCAATGAGTGGAATAAATGTTGCCCTTTTAGAAAGCCCTTTGGATATAAATCGATGAATCTGGCCAATGGACGAACCCATCGAAACACCAACAATGCTGTCATCTTTCACTAAACGTTCCAGATAACTGGCCGTCGCTTTTGCTAATTCATCCTTCTGATCACGATTATCAGCCTTCACATCCACAATGAAAACTTCCTTTAATCCATATCGGATTTCAAGTTTTTTCTCAAGATCCACATAATTATTTCCAAAGAGAGGATCAATGATTATTTTAACAACCCCCTGTTCTTTTGCATTTTGCAGAATCCGTGAAATTGTCGGACGGGAAAGACCCAGTTCTGTGGCAATGAGCTTTTGATTAAGCTCCTGGTTATAATACATCTCACAAATTTTAACCATTAGTCGTTCATCATCAACAACTTTTTTCATACCCTGGCCACCACCTTTTCGCATTTTTACATCTTAAATAAAAACATTACTTTTATTTAAGTTCTAATCAGAAATTTTGTTAGTATTGCTTACTATTATACTGTTTTCTGAAATAAAGTCAATTGTTTTATTGTTTTGTAAAAAAGATCTAAACAAAAACCCCGTTATATTTACTTATGTAAATATAACGGGGTTTCATATGTTATCAAAGGTTTAATCCACTCAGTTACAGAGCAGTATCGTCTCGTTCTCCGGTTCTTATTCTGATACATTCCTCTACTGGTTTAATAAATATTTTACCATCACCAATTTCGCCTGTTCGAACGGTATCCATAATAAGTTTCACTGTATCTTCAACCTTGCTGTCCGGTACAACAATTTTAATTTCTATTTTTGGAATCATATTCATCATAACAGAGGTTCCTCGATTATGGGCGATCCAACCATGCTGATTACCGCAACCCAAAACCTGGCGAATATTCATTCCGTTGATTTTTGCCTTTAATAGTTCATCCTTCAAAGGTTCCAGCTTTTCCGGACGAATAATTGCTTCGATCTGTTTCATAACATTTTCTTTTCAGGTCCCT
>JAENWK010000054.1 GCA_016650045.1 Eubacteriaceae bacterium
ATATCTTTTAGTAATGATATTTTACCATTTTTTTTAGTTGATCAATTCAGAAGAGTATTATTTTAATAAATTTATCAAATCGTGTAGAAAAAAAATAAAATTTATGTTATGATACACCTCATATATACAAGTATATCTATTTGTCTTGTGTAAAATCTTATTTAAGGGGTGTTTGACTTATAATGAATTTTAAACATGGAACCTTTAAGGGGGGAATCCACCCGCCCTACAGGAAGGAAAGTACAGCCGATGTGCCATTGGGATTTGGAGTAAAGCCAGATTCTGTGACTATACCCATGTCGATGCATATTGGAGCACCATGTACACCGATCGTTAAAAAAGGCGATCAGGTTTATCTTGGTCAGAGAATTGGTGAGCCAAATGGCTTTGTATCGGTGCCGATACACGCGAGTGTTTCGGGAAAAGTAATCGCAGTTGAGGAAAGACCTCATGCCAATGGAGATCGTGTGATGGCAGTTGTGATTGAATCGGACGGTCTGGATACGATTGATCCCAGTATTAAACCTTATGGTTCATTGGAAGAGCTTGATGCAGATGCCATTAAAAAAATGGTGGTAAATGCAGGAATCGTTGGTCTTGGTGGGGCAACCTTCCCAACCCATGTAAAACTGGCAATTCCGCCGGATAAAAAGGTCGATTGCGTTATCCTTAACGGGGCTGAATGTGAACCCTATTTAACAGCCGATCATCACCTGATGCTGACGCATGCTGAAAAGGTTGTCATGGGGTTAAAAATTGCTATGAAATCGGTTAGTGTTAAAAAAGGTTTTATCGGTGTTGAAGATAATAAAACCAATGCCATTGAAGCCTTGGGAAAAGCCATTGGAAATGACGATAGTATCGAAATCTATTCATTGCATACCAAGTATCCCCAGGGTGCTGAGAAACAACTTATTGCGGCAATAACCGGCCGTGAAGTACCATCCGGCGGCTTACCAGCCGATGCCGGTGTTGTTGTTATGAATGTTGGTACCGCAGCTCAGATTGCTGAAAGTATGACCACCGGAATGCCGCTTTATAAACGACTTCTTACCTGTACCGGGGATGCCATTAAAACTCCTCAAACCCTGGAAATTAGAGTGGGTGTTTCATTTCAATCTGTCATTGATCAGTGCGGAGGATTTGCTTCCGAACCCGGAAAAGTCATTTCAGGCGGACCAATGATGGGCGTTTCTCAATTTGAGACGGTGGTTCCTGTTATGAAGGGAACATCGGGAATTTTATGTTTAACAAAAGAATCAGCCAACATTGCAGAACCATCGAATTGTATCCATTGCGGCAAGTGTGTAGGTGTCTGTCCAATTCATTTACAGCCTCTTAACATTGCAGAATATTCGCTGCGCAGTAAGTGGGATAAATGTGAAGCAAATAATGCCATGGATTGTATTGAATGCGGAAGTTGTTCTTATATCTGTCCTGCAAAAAGAACCCTGGCTTCATCGATCCGTGTTGCAAAACGAGAAATAATCGCCCAAAGAAGAAAAGGAAATTAGGAGGAGTATTGATGAATGAATTAAACCTTACAGTGTCCTCGTCCCCTCATATTCGTGCGAAACATTCCACGGCCAGTATTATGCAAAATGTCATTATTGCTTTATTACCAGCTTTGGCAGTGGCCGGATATGTTTTTGGGATATGGGCTTTAGCACTCGTTGCCATCTGTATTATTTCTTCTGTTGTAACAGAAGCAGTTATTCAAAAATTATTAAAAAAACCAATAACTATTAATGACTGGAGTGCGGTTGTTACCGGTGTTCTACTGGCTTTCAATTTACCGATTAATGCACCCTGGTGGATTGCGGTTATCGGTTCTGTTTTTGCGATCGCCATTGTAAAACAATGTTTCGGCGGTCTGGGACAAAACTTTATTAACCCTGCTTTAGCAGCAAGAGCATTTTTATTGGCATCCTGGCCAGGACATATGACAAGTACAGCATTTATTCCATTGTCAGATACGGTCACAACGGCAACACCTTTGGCATTGCTCAAAGCTGGAGACCTTGCGAATATGCCTTCCACTTTTGATTTATTCACAGGACTCAACATTACTGGTTGTATCGGTGAGATTTCAGCGCTGGCATTGTTGCTTGGCGGTTTATACCTTATTTATAAAGGCATTATCAGTTGGAGAATTCCATTTATTTACATTGCGACTGTTGGTATTTTTGCGCTATTATTAGGCCAGGATCCATTAGTGCATATCGCCTCAGGTGGCTTGATGCTAGGTGCTTTTTTTATGGCAACTGATTATGCATCATCACCTGTAACAGTTAAAGGTCAGATTGCATACGCCATTGGCTGCGGTTTGATTACCATGATTATCCGTCAGTATGGCGGATATCCAGAAGGAGTTTCTTATTCCATACTCCTGATGAATGTTGCCACACCTCTTATTGAACGCTTCACCAAAGAAAGAATCTATGGTGTGGCTAAGAAGAAAAAGGAGGTAAAAGCATAATGGCAAATAATGTGAAAATCGATTGGAAAAATGTATTTAAACTTGGTTTTATTCTATTGGCAATCTCAGCTGTTGCAGCCTGTTTACTGGCTTTAACAAATTATGCGACTGCCGGAACGATTGTACAGTTGAATGAGCAGACCAATAAGGCGGCTCGTCAGGAAGTGCTTTCAGAAGCAACTGATTTCGAGCAAATTCCTCCCGAAGATCTTGCGAAAATTGCAACCGAAATTGGTATTGAAAATCCTGGAGAAGTGGTTGAAGCCTTTATTGGCACAAATGGCGGAGCTGTCGTCGGGTATACTGTCAAAACTGCACCCACCAGTGGCTATGCCGGTGAGATACAAATGCTTACCGGGATTTCGGCAGATGGCTTGATCACTGGGATTTCTATTTTGAAAAACAATGAAACTCCTGGTTTAGGAGCCAATGCTGTGTTACCGGCGTTTAGAGATCAATACAAAGAAAAATCGGCTTTAAAGGAAGTTACCGTTGTGAAAACGACACCTGAAACTGGCAGTAATGCCATTCAAGCTATTACCGGGGCGACCATCACATCCAGAGCGGTTACTTCCGGCGTAAATATGGCAAATCAAGTCTATCAGACTCTGTCGAAATAGGAGGGGAAAGTAAAGATGAATTTTGGAAAAAATCTTACCAGAGGAATCATACGAGAAAACCCAATTTTTGTATTGTTATTAGGGATGTGTCCAACCCTTGCGGTTACGACTTCTGCCATTAATGGTATGGGAATGGGTTTAGCCACAATGGCTGTACTTATTGGTTCCAATGTGGTTATCTCAGCAATGCGAAAAATAATTCCTGATAATATTAGAATCCCTGCCTTTGTTGTTATTATTGCTTCCTTTGTTACTATTATTGGAATGCTAATGAAGGCTTATGTGCCGGCGTTGGATGCTGCGTTGGGAATATTTATACCACTTATTGTTGTAAACTGTATTATTTTAGCCCGGGCAGAAGCATTTGCTTTTGGAAACGGTGTGGCTGATTCCTTTGCGGATGGGCTTGGTATGGGTCTAGGTTTTACCGTGGCACTTACCATTCTTGGGTCTATCCGTGAAATCCTTGGTGCGGGAAGTATTTTTGGAAACGTCATATTTGGCATTGATGGCTTAATTAAGGTGGCATATGAACCCGTAATAATAATGATCCTTCCTCCAGGGGCTTTTTTAACCCTTGGGCTTTTGATTGGTCTTATTAATTGGAAATCTAAGAAGAAGGCATAGGGGGAGATATTAATGAGCTTAATTTTTATTTTAATTAGTACAATTTTTGTAAATAACTTTGTATTGTCACGTTTTTTAGGTATCTGTCCATTTTTGGGAGTTTCAAAACAAGTTGAAACGGCCATTGGTATGGGTTTAGCTGTAACCTTTGTTATGGCTCTGGCTTCTGCCATTACCTTTGTTGTTCAGTATGCGATTCTGGATCCATTGGGCCTTGGGTATTTGCAGACCATTGCTTTTATTCTTGTTATTGCCGCATTGGTACAATTTGTAGAGATGATTATCAAAAAAATGAGTCCTTCTCTGTATCAGGCATTGGGTGTTTATTTACCACTGATCACAACCAATTGTGCCGTTCTTGGGGTTGCTCTTTTGAATATTCAATATGAATATAACTTTATTGAAACAATATTTAACGGAACTGGTGCCGCCATAGGTTTCACGCTTGCCATTGTTCTTTTTGCAGGTATTCGTGAACGTCTTGAAACATCATCAGTACCAAAGGCTCTGGAAGGATTCCCGATTGCATTAATAACCGCTGGATTAATGGCGATTGCATTTTTGGGATTCTCCGGAATGCAATTGGGTTAGGAGGGTATGGAAATGTTAAATGCGATTTTAGTTCCAGTTGTTATCCTCGGTTTATTTGGTTTAGTTTTCGGCATAGGCCTGGCCATAGCCGCAAAAGTTTTTGAAGTCGATGTTGATCACCGTTTCCCAATGGTCAGAGCTGCATTGCCCGGTGCCAACTGTGGTGCCTGCGGTCTTCCCGGCTGTGATGCTTTGGCCCTGGCAATGATTAACGACGACGCCGGTGTTGATGCCTGTCCTGTTGGCGGTGCTGCCGCAGCAATAGCTATTGCTGCGATTATGGGAGTGGAAGCCAGTACAGCGGCCAGACAAGTAGCAACGGTTATTTGTCAGGGAACCTGTGAGACAGCTCCAAACCGTGCAGAATATTACGGCGAAATGGATTGTCGTGAAGCTATGGTTGCTTCCGGAGGTTCAAAAGATTGTCGTTTCGGTTGTATGGGTTATGGAACCTGTGAAGCGGTTTGCCCATTTGATGCCATTGTTATGGGAGAAGATGGTTTGCCAAAGGTTGATCCAGATAAATGTACTTCCTGCGGTAAATGTATTGAAGCATGTCCGAAATCAATCATGAAATTAGTTCCGGCAACCCAGGCTGTTATTGTTAAGTGTCATAGTCTGGCAAGGGGCAAAATAGCTCGATTATCCTGTACTACGGCATGTATTGCTTGTGGTGCCTGTGTGAAGGCATGCCGTTTTGATGCGATTAAAGTTGAAAATAATTGTGCAATCATTGATTATGACAAATGTCGTCAATGTTATGAATGTGTTGATAAATGTCCAATGCATTGTATTTCTGGTGATGTTGAATATGGAAAATCAATGGCTTATATTATTGAAGATAATTGTATCGGTTGCGGTCTTTGTGCGAAAAATTGTCCCGTTAACGCTATTTCAGGTGAGATAAAAAAACCACCCTATATTATTGACGAAGATATGTGTATCGGCTGTGGTGTTTGCTTTGAAAAATGTAAAAAGAATGCCATTGAAATGCGCCCTATTAAAGTAAAATAAAAAGTTTTTCCGGCATCTCGAATCTTAATGATTCGAGGTGTTTTTTTTTATTTGGCCCCACTTTGATTACCAATTGGTAGTCATTTTTGGAATATAATGATATCTTTAATGAGAATTTTAGGAAAGATGTATAAAATAGCTGAGTGATCTGGTAAAATAACAGCAACGATTGACTCAGGAGGTTTGCGTTGAAGGTAAAAACCGAATATCATATTTGCATTAAAGAAATGTCAGAGGATGAGCGACCCCAGGAAAAAATGATCCGTTATGGTGCTGGGAGTTTAAGTAACGCAGAGCTTATTGGCATTATCATTCGTACGGGAACTCGAGAAGCAACCTCGGTAGAGGTTGGACGACAGGTTTTGAAATATTTTGAAAATGATTTGTCCCAATTTTATCATATGGATATTCTGGAGCTTGAAAGAAACAAAGAACTTTCGGGCATTGGAAAGGTCAAAGCATGCCAAATTAAGGCAGCCATAGAGTTAGGGATTCGGGTCAATCGAAAAGAGATATTGGAAGTGAAGGTCACCTCGCCTCAAAGCGTGGCAGATTTATTAATGGATGAAATGCAATACCTAAAGCAGGAATGTTTTAAGATTCTGCTTTTGGATACAAAAAATAAAGTAATTAAGGTTGAAGGCATTAGTCTTGGCATTCTGAATGCGTCTTTGGTTCATCCCCGAGAGGTTTTTGTAAAAGCCATTAAGCAACATTCAGCAGCGATTATTTTAGCTCACAATCATCCTTCAGGTGATCCGGAGCCTAGTTCCGAAGATAAAAATATCACTAAACGATTAGTTGCGGCAGGAGAACTTTTAGGGATTCCTGTTTTAGATCATATCATCATTGGCAGGGGCACTTTCATGAGCTTTAAACAAGAAAAACTTTTTTAATTTCCTTGCAAATATTCTGTTTTTAAAATAAAATAAATGGGTTAAATGATAATTTAAAGAAGGGGGGCATTCCTTTGGGCTGGTTTTCAAAAATTCGATTAGGAATCATTTTTATAGTAGCATTTATTGTAATAGTCGTATTTATTGGTCTGTTGACCTCTAACCGCACAGCGACAACGCCTGTTGAAGGAAGTATTTCAGCAGTAGCCTCACCATTTGAAAAATTTAGTTATGTAGTATCCCTTAATCTTAGTAATTTTGTGACTGACATTTCAGAATATAGTCAATTACGAGAAAAAAATGAGGAAAATGAAGCGAAAATCAATGAATTAGAAAAAAAACTTGCGGAATATGAATTGAAAGTTAATGAAAATAGCACTTTACGTGGGATGATTGGTTTCCAGAATCAGAATTCCCAATATAATGTTTTACCAGCTGAGGTTATTGCCATCGATCCAACCAATGGCATTTCGTTGATGACCATCAACCGGGGATCCAATGATGGCCTTGGCGTTGACATGACAGTGATGGCCGGAACCGATTTAGCAGGTAAAATTACTGAAGTTTCATTAACTACAGCAAAAGTAAAAACGATTATTGACCCAATGAGCACAATTAACGGTCGTTCCACACGATCAGGAACCTATATTCGAATTGAAGGTGATTTGGATAATGGATTGATTGGCTATATTGAGCCAGGTATGGATGTTGTCACCGGGGACCTCGTTGTGACATCAGGACTTTATGGTACATATCCCGGAGATTTGTTTATTGGGACTGTTAATAAAGTTGAAAAACAAGAGGGTTCTTTAGAACTTAAAGTATCGATTATTCATGGGGTTGACTTTCGTACGATTAACATAGTATCCATACTTCGGCAGGTTTAGATCATGAAATATACCATATTATTTTTAATCTTACTTGTTGAATTAATTTTCAGCAGTACAGTTCTCCAAGTTTTTTCTTTTTTTGGAAGCACACCTGAGGTTCTGCTCATCACCGTTATGCTGTATAGTATGATTTTTCAAAAAAAAGAGGCCATCATTTTAGCATTTGCCATTGGCATTTTGGCAGATATTCTCTATGGTCCCTGGTTGGGTGTCAATACCATTGCGCTTGGATTAATTGTCTGTATTATTTCCTGGATGTCGGCACATTTTAGTCAACATTCCATACTCACCAGCATTCTCAGTCTAATTGTTACAGTGATTCTTTACTATGGTATAGTTTATATTTTATTATTATTATTTCAAGATGCCATGCCATTGATGATTTATTTAAGGCGATTTAATCTTCAATACCTTATTATTAATCTTGTCTTTATGTTTGTATTACGTTATTTTATATTGAAGTTATCACAGCACCCAGCTTTTACTTCGGACGTGTTGGTGTAAGAGAAGTGACCCATGAAATGGTGAATAGATGATAATAAGAAATGAAAAAATCCGTTATGTTTTTTTAAAGATCCTGATTATTGTGATTTCAGGAATCTTTATTTTTCGTTTGGCTGATTTACAGTTGGTGAATGGGGAGAAGTATCGTAAAATTGCTGATAATAATATGATTAAGCAAGTTGAAACAGAAGCTCCCAGGGGAATGATTTATTCATCGGACATGCAAATATTGGCATCAAATCGTATTGGTTATGCAGTGGATTTAAGCTTTATGAGTGTGGAAGATGGGGTGCTGAATGCATCTCTTCTAAAGTTATCGACCATTCTTTTAAATCATCAGGAAAAAATCGATGATACGTTTCCAATTATTATTGATAGTGAAGAAAATTTCACTTTTTCGTTTAATGATGCTGGATTAGAAGAAAGTTGGAAAAAAAATAATGGCTTTACCAACGAACAATTGGGTCTTTCAGCTAAGGAATGTTTTGATTTCCTGCGGGTGGACTATGGAATAGCACCAGAGTATACGATTCAGGAGGCAAGACAGATCATCGTTTTCAGAGAAAAATTCAGGGATCAAAGTTATAGCTCATGGGATCCGATTAGGGTCGCAACCGACATTAATCGTGATACCGTTTATGAAATAGATGCTAATAAAGAATCCCTTGTAGGCGTTTCTATTGTGGATGAACCGGTTCGAAGCTATCCTTTTGGTACAACAGCTGCACACCTTCTTGGATATGCTGGAAAAATCAACGCAGAAGAATATGTTAAAGAAAGTAATTCGGATAAAAATTATAGCTTGAACAGTACCATTGGAAAAACTGGCCTGGAGGTAGCTTTTGAAAAAGACCTTCGAGGTGAAACAGGAAAAGAAACGACCATTATTGATTACCAGGGACGACCGCAGTATGATATTATGAATACAAATGTACCCGCAGTTCCTGGAAATAATATTGTTACCACAGTGGACCTAAAATTCCAACAGGCTGTGGAAAAGGCTTTGCAAGATCAAATCGATACGCTTCAATCCAGCGGGGCAGCCCCAAAAGCTGCTTCTGGGGCTGCTGTGGTGGTGGATGTGAATACAGGGGCGGTTTTAGCCATGGCAAGCGTACCAACCTATGATCCGAACCTTTTTACCACAACCATTAGCGATGAGGTTTGGAACAGCCTCAATGTACCAAGTGATGATCCGGTTTTTCCGAGGCCGCTTTACAATAACAGTACATTAACCGCACTGCAGCCTGGCTCAACCTTTAAGCCTCTTATGGCAATTGCAGGGTTAGAAACTGGAACCATCACCAAGGATACGACCTATTTCTGTAATGGAACCGATCCCCACATTCCAACCTTTACCTGTTTAGGATATCATGGGAATATTGGAGTGGTAAATGCCCTTCGAGATTCTTGTAATGTATTTTTTTATGAAACAGGGTATAATATGGGTATTGATTCTATTGTGAATTATTCTGAACAATTTGGATTAGGAAATCCCACTGGGATTGAAATCTATGAGACCCAGGGAACCCTTGGCGGTCGAGACAATAAAACGGATGAATGGTCCGATGCTGATACATTAAATACTTCAATAGGTCAGGGAGGCAGTTCCTTTACTCCTTTGCAAATGGCAAATTATATTGCGACGCTTGCTAATGGAGGTAGTCATTATCAGCCCTATCTTGTTGAAAAAATACTAAATACTAAAGATGCAGTCGTTTTTGACCACCAACCAAAGGTTATCAATAAGATTAATATTGATCCAGATACATTGGATCTTGTAAAAACAGGCATGAAAAAAGTTGCAACGGATGGTTTTATAGCCTCTAGCTTTTATGGTTTTGATCATGAGAATATTGGGATTGGCGCCAAAACCGGAACAGCCGAATATGGTAATAATTCGGTGGAGAATACTTCATGGTTTGTCGGATTTACACCCTATGAAGTACCTGAAATTGCTATTTCAGTCATGATTATACAGGGAGAAACAAGTGCCAATGCTGCGCCGGTTGCCCGAGACATCGTTGATGCTTATTATGCCCTTAAATCTATGGATGATTCAAATAATGCCAAGGAGGTTACACCATAAGTTTAGTTTATAAATATGATGTTTTAGATAATCATGAAACAATCCTTCGGGATGAACTATCAAACCGGTATGATTATTCAAGTCGGTTGATTCGGGAAATCAAAAGAAATGGTAAAATAAGCCTAAACCATAAAGATTGTTTTCTCGGAGATAAAATAATTGTCGGGGATAACATTGAAATTGTGATGCCTCATGAAGCGATTGATGGTGTGGCTATTCCTGGAATCCTTAATATTGTTTATGAGGATGAAGAACTTCTGGTGGTTAATAAGCCACCATTCTGTGTGACGCATCCTTCAAAAAGCCATCATTTTGATACATTGACCAATTATATTAGTTATCATTGGGAGGAAATCGGGGTATCTGCCAAGATTCGTTTTATTAATCGATTAGATAGAGATACTACGGGACTTGTAGCCATTGCAAAAAATAAATATGTCCATCATTTCATTCAGAAACAAATGAATGAAGGAAAAGTTAAAAAGGTATATCTTGCCTTTGTTCATGGGAAGCTTCCGATGATGAGTGGCACCATTGATGCTCCTGTTGGGCAACCTTTTGAGAATAGCATTCATCGGGTCGTTACAAATAAGGGGAAACCCTCCATTACTCATTACCGAGTCCTGGAGGAATACCCCCAGGCATCCTTGGTGGAGTTGATCCTGGAAACAGGAAGAACTCACCAAATACGTGTGCATTTACAATATATAGGCAATCCAATTATTGGCGATCCTCTTTATAACAGTGATATGGAAAATTCCTTTGGAATGTCTCACCAGGCGCTTCATGCAAAATCTCTTACATTATCTCTGCCGATGAAAAAAGTGTTGACGATGGAGGCGGAACTAAATAATGAATTAAGAGACCTCAGGAATAATCTTGGAAAAAATGGAAAGAAAAAGGTGATGGAATGAATAGAAAACAGACTAAAGGAATGAAAAGACGAAAGAAAAAAAGCCATATTGGTGCTAAAATTCTAGTCGTCCTGGCGATTTTATGTGTTGGCGTTGTTTATTCAATTTATGCTGCTAATCGAATGGATATTTCAGACTATGACTATCAGGTTAAAGATAAAACTGAAATTTATTCATCTGATGATGTGTTGATAGCTGAATTGTATACAAAA
>JAENWK010000133.1 GCA_016650045.1 Eubacteriaceae bacterium
GTTCCCTGAACACTGCGTCCAATACTATCCACATTGATGGTGACCGGTGAACCCACACTAATACTTGATAGTTGGTATTCATCCACTTTAATGGTTACCTGTAAATTGGTATAATCTGCAATATCCATAATTTTTCCCCCGGCTGGCACCGTATCATCGACATTATAGTAAATCTTGGATACCTCACCGCTAATGGTCGCACTGACGACTTGTCCCGAATAGGTTTGGTAAAGGTCTGTATCTTTTTCAACCTGATCGCCTTCACTCACATATAAGTCATAGATTTCCAGCGATTGGGTTGCCATCAGGTCTTCCCGCGCCTGGGTATCGATGACTCCGGTAAATCGGTTGTCATTGACGATGCTTCCCATCGTTGGTTTGGTATCGGTATCTTGATCGATGGATGGATTCCCCAATATCATATATCCCAATACCCCCCCCAACACAATGATCACACCAATAATACTAATAATAATCTTTTTCTTTTTTCCTTTTTTCACATCAATCTCCTAGTATTTTATTTGTTTTATGAAACATAGTTTACCTAATGCATATGAATTTAACATGAACTCTTTAATAAATTAAATTTTATTGATTGAAATTTGTTAATTGTCAATGATTTATGGGTAATAATTATATAAGATCAATTCTATACATTAAGGAGGTAATAACAATGTATCCACAAAAATTGGTTCCATTAGATCTTCAAGATGACGAAAAATTGAGAAATATTCAAATGAATACCGACTTCCGGGAAAAAAGCTCCGAAAAAAAACCATTTTATTATTCTAATGGTTGGCTCGTTCTCTGGTCTCTTTTGCTCTGGCCAATTGGCCTCTTAATGATGTGGGGCTATCTTACTAATATGAAAGAACATGAGCTTCCGAGAACAAATAGCATTGATAAGGAAGTCAATAAGGATTTATAAGAGCTTTACATGAATTAAATTGCTTATCAACCTTTAGATTACCTTAAGATTTCAGTGACCACGTTTTCAGAAATCAACCCAAAGCCTTGATCAATATTCATTTTCGTGATACGATAGGCTAAATTTGAGCACTCAATAGTATTGACAACCGCAGCCATCATGAAATCACTCTTTCATGGTGGTTGTGCCATGAAATAGTGCCATTTCAAAAGATTGAAAAGGAGAACATATATATGGTTTCACAAATCTTTACACTATTATTTATTTTAGGGATTCCCTTTTTTATATACGGGACCTACAATTTAGTTCTAGGATTATTTGGTTATACTAAGCATAATAAATATACTCCGGCGCCACCAAAGCATCGCATGGCTGCCATTATTGCCGCTCGTAATGAAGAGTTCGTCATTGGTAATCTCATTGAAAGTCTGCGTGAGCAGGATTATCCACAGTCTCTTGTTGACATCTATGTGATCCCCAATAACTGTACGGATAATACCGAAGGGGTTGCCCTGGCCCATGGTGCAAAGATTATGAAATGTAACTTTGAGGTAAAATCCAAGGGCGCTGTGCTCTCCCAATTTTTCGATTATATTTTCATAGAAAATGATGTCTACGATGCCTTTTGTGTTTTTGATGCCGATAACGTTGTTGATAAACGCTTTTTCTCTTCAATGAATAATGCTCTTGCCTCGGGAGAAAAAATTGCGCAAGGTTACCGTGACAGCAAAAATCCCAATGATTCATGGATTTCCGGTTGTCAATCCGTATTCTATTGGACACTTAACCGTTTCTTGAATCTGGCCCGTCAAAAACTTGGTTGGTCTGCAACCCTGAATGGTACTGGATTCATGGTGCATGCCGATGTTCTCAGACAGGATGGTTTTAAAACCTTTAGTCTCACCGAAGATATTGAATTTACTACCCAATGTATTATTAAAGGCTATCGGGTAGCCTGGGTACCGGAAGCCATCACCTTTGATGAGCATCCCCTTACCTTTGAACAATCCTGGTCCCAGCGTAAGCGTTGGTCTACCGGCATTATTCAATGCTTTGGGCTTTACTCCCAGCAATTGCTGAATTGTTTTATCAAAGATAAAAATCGTTGTGCCATGGACATGCTCATTTACCTGATTGCACCGTTTGTGCAGGTTCTCACCTGTATCTATAGCGTTTGCTCCTTTATCATTTTGGGTATGCTCCTGATTAACTCAAGTATTTGGTCCAATGCCCTAAGCTTTGCCCTTTTTTTCACTTTCGGCGGCATGATCTTCAGTGTGATCTTTACGGCGATGGTTCTTTGGTTAGAAGGTAAGAAGATTAAACAAGTCAATCATATTTCGATATTTTCTTTTTGGCTTTACCTTGCCTCCTGGATTCCCATTAACGTTGTGTGTTTCATTAAACCGATGGACATCTGGGAACCCATAGAACATACTCAAAGTGTAAAAATTTCACAAATGGTTAAATAAAAGAATAGAAAAAAACCGCCAATTTGCGGTTTTTTTCTTAAGTTAACGCTATTCTATTGCTCTTTTTTATTGCAATCCTTTAGTATTCGCTTCCTCATCATCTTTAATCTCATAATTTATTTCTTCAATTTCGTCAGCCTTTGATTCATCAATTTCTGTTTCATCTTTTTTCTCTTCTGTTAGTTCTGTTTCTTCTGGACCTTTATTCTTTTTATTTTGTCGTGCCACCAGAATAGTTAATATCACACTTCCACCCAGGCCCAGTAAAATAAGCCAATATCCAATATCCAATTGAATATAAAAGGCCATTGATAGGAAATTGCCTCGGGTCGCTATGAAATTGGCGATAAAGTTTCCCATATCCCCCAGGGTTCCTGCAAGTATTGCCCGAAGGTTTTCCACAATACCATTATTGATTTGTGCGGTCAAGGCTACAAGTTGGGCATTAATCTGCATATTGGCAACGGTTACTCCAATGCCGACCCCGGCAAATAAAAGAAAAAGGAAACTTGAAAGTCCGATGGCAATCTCCACCGGTGCACGCTTATATAATAGTAGCAAGATCATTGCCAATCCCATAAAGAATAAAATAAAAACAATGGCGTTGGCAGTGGTTTTATATCCATCAATGGTAGCCATGGCGGCATTAACCTGTGCCATGGAATCCCGTGCCTGAATGGTCACATTATTCACAGCGCCGACAACATTTTTCGCATCCTGAAGTATGTTATAGCTATCTGTGAGAATAATATTAATCTGATCACCCATTGCAAGTTTCGTGGAAATCACCTCATGGATTTTAGGATCAATGAGAAAATTTAATGCTGAACTGGATAAAGTTTGATCGATATTACTTATAATTCCTTTATCGGGTATGGGGTTTCTGAGAATAGTCAATACGGACTGGTTAAATATTTTCATATCTCCCAAAGGGATAGTAAAAACGCGAGTATCATCAATGGGCTTCTGGAGAACAAAGTCACCAAGGTTCATTGTCAGAATGTCATTTTGAGGGGTTATTATTTTCACCGTATTATCCATAATTCCGGTCAGCGATACATCAGCTTTTGCACTCATAAAGGGAATGAAAAAACCACCTAATACCAAAATCATACAAAAAAGAGCCCCAGTTCTGAGTTTGTTTTCCTGAACCTTTGTTATTAGCCAACCTGCCATCACCTTGTTTTTCAATGCTGTCATCTTATTTTCTCCTTTATTGTTTCCTTAATCATACCCTGATTTTTAGATAATTACCATCGTTAATTTCAAAAAAGGCAAATAAAAAGCAACCATCATTTTATAAAAAGATGGTTGCTTTTTATTCATTTATTTGTATTCTGTTTTTCCGGGTTTTGGGTCAGATATTTACGAATGGTTTCGTAATCGCCTTCGGCAATAATAAATTCAGAATCGAGATTTTCAAGAATGACTTCCTCGGGCCTAATCTCTATAGCAGCATCCATCA